>JANLWD010000027.1:0-4588 GCA_031364345.1 Sphingomonas sp. | reverse complement strand
TACCAACTGGCTTCGCTGTCGGCCCATGAAGCGCTGCCCGGCCACGCTTGGCAGGGTGCCTATCTTGCCGAATATCGTGACCGTATTCCGATGATTTCGTCGATGATGGGGTTCAACGCGTTCGTCGAAGGCTGGGCGCTCTACGCCGAACAGCTGATGGACGAATTCGGCCTTTACAAGGACGACCCGTTCGGACGGATCGGCTATTTGCAAGCTCAGCAATTCCGCGCCTGCCGGCTCGTCGTCGATACGGGGCTGCATTCGAAGGGGTGGACGCGCGATCAGTCGATCGATTTCCTCGTTGCCGAAACCGGCAAGGGCAAGAATGCGATGACGAGCGAGACTGATCGTTATTGCGTCTCGCCCGGGCAGGCGTGCGGATATAAAGTCGGGCATAATCAGATCGTGGCATTGCGCGACAAAGCGAAAGCAGCGCTCGGCGCGAAATTCGACCCGGCCAAATTCAACGACGCGCTGGTGCAAACCGGCGGCGTGCCGCTCTCGCTGGTCGAAGGCGTTGTCGACCGGATGATCGGGCGCGGCTAGGCAGCCGCGTCAGGCCACGACTTGTTCGATGGCGCCGAAAATCGGGTGATGTTTCGCATCGTCCATCCAGATGCGCACGCTGTCGCCTTTTTTGAGGAACGGCGTGACGGGAGCGCCCGACTGGATGGTTTCGACCATGCGGACCTCGGCAATACAGCTGTAGCCCAGACCGCCGGCGCTGACCGGTTTGCCGGGGCCACCGTCGGCATCGCGGTTCGACACCGTTCCTGATCCGACGATCGTTCCCGCCGACAACGCACGCGTTTTGGCGAGATGCGCAATCAGCGTCCCGAAATCGAATGTCATGTCGACGCCCGCATCGGCACGCCCGAATGACTTGCCGTTCAGGTCGACGTTGAGCGCGCCGTGGAGCTTGCCATCAACCCACCGCGTGCCAAGCGTTTCGGGCGTAACGAAAACCGGCGAAAAGGCGCTGGCCGGTTTCGACTGGTAAAAACCGAATCCCTTGGCCAGTTCACCCGGAATCAGATTGCGGAACGAGACATCGTTGGTCAGGCCGACAAGGCGGATTGCTGCCAGTGCTTCGTCACGCGACGCACCCTGCGCCACATCGCCGGTGACCACGACGACTTCGGCTTCCATGTCACAGCCCCAGTTTTCGTCGGCGAGCGGAATGGCATCGCGCGGCCCCAGAAATCCGTCCGACCCGCCCTGATAAACGAGCGGATCGTGCCAGAAACTGTCGGGCAATTCAGCGCCGCGTGCCTGTCTTACCAAAGCGACATGATTCACATATGCCGACCCGTCGGCCCATTGATAGGCACGGGGCAGCGGTGCTGCGGCAAGCCGTTCGTGAAAGCGCCGCATCGGGATGGCTTCATGCGCCAGGTCGGTCGCCAATGCGTCAAGCGATGGTGCGACCGCATCCCAATTGTCGAGTGCCGCCTGAAGCGTGGGAACGATATGCCCCGCATCGGCATACCAGGCGAGATCGTCGGACACGACGACCAGACGGCCGTCGCGGCCATGCTTCAATGAGGCAAGTTTCAAATTGCGGGATCCTTGTGCAGCCAGTCGGCATGCCGTGGAGCCTTCTTTGTTTGCGACCATTCGTCAAGCATCAACGGCGCGACCCGCGCAAGCTCGGCATATTGATCCGCCGTGCCGATGTCGCAGGCAAGTTCGAGCCGGTGGCCGTTGGAATCGAAAAAATAGATCGACCGGAAGACGCCATGAAATGTGGGGCCGAGGACATCGACACCTTGCGCTTCGATATGCGCTTTCGCCGCTTTCAACATGTCGAAGTCGGCAACTTGAAAGGCAATGTGCTGAACCCATTCGGGCGTATTGGGATCGCGCGCCATTGCGGGCTGATTGGGCAGTTCGAAAAAGGCGATCACATTGCCGCCGCCGCAATCGAGAAAAACATGCATATACGGATCATAAGCGCCGGTCGACGGCACATGATCTTCGGCAAATGCCGTCGTGAACCGTGCGCCGAGCACGCGGGTGTACCAGTCGACGGTCTCCTTTGCATCGCGGCAACGATAAGCGACATGGTGGATTTTGTTGAGCGCGAACGCGTGGGTCATTGCGCCACCTCGAGCGCGCCGCGCGCCATCTGATCACGTTCGAGCGATTTGAACAGTGCGGTAAAATTCCCCTCGCCGAAGCCTTCGTCGCGCTTGCGCTGAATGAATTCGAAAAACAGCGGACCGACCATCGTCTGCGAGAAAATCTGCAACAACAGGCGCGCATCGCCATCCTCGGTCGAGCCATCGAGCAGGATGCCGCGTTTTTGCAACTCGGTGACCGGTTCGCCGTGGCCGGGAAGCCTTTCTTCGAGCATGTCGTAATAGCTTGCCGACGGTGCCGTCATCAGCGGCGCACCAAGCGCTTTCACGCGGTCGAGACAGGTTGGCAAATCGGCGCAGGCAAAGGCAATGTGCTGAATCCCCTCGCCATTATAAGCGCGCAGATATTCGTCGATCTGGCCGCCACCGGCTTTGCCTTCCTCGTTTAGCGGAATGCGGATCTTGCCGTCGGGCGCAGTCATCGCACGGCTGGTCAGCCCGGTATATTCACCCTTGATGTCGAAATAACGGATTTCGCGAAAATTGAAGATACGTTCGTAAAATTTCGCCCAGTGATCCATCCGCCCGCCGTAAACATTGTGCGTCAGATGATCGACGACAGTGAAACCCGCGCCGGCAGGATGCCGGTCGACACCGGGCAGATAATCGAAATCGATGTCATAGATCGACAGATTGTCGTCGCTGCCGTCGCTGTAACGATCGACGAGGTAGATCATGGCGCCACCGATGCCGCGGATCGCGGGAATACGGAGCTCCATCGCACCGGTCCGCGTCTCCACAGGCTCAGCACCGCGCGCGATCGCTTCGTCATAGGCATGCGCGGCATTGCGAACGCGGAACGCCATGCCGCATGCCGATGGCCCATGTTCGGCGGCAAAATAGGCGGCGGGCGATTTCGGTTCGTAATTGGCAATGAAATTAATGCCGCCCTGTCGCCACAGCGTGACGTCCTTTGACCGGTGATGTGCGACGCGGGTGAACCCCAACTGCGCAAAAATGGTTTCGAGCAAGCCTTTTTCAGGCGCGCAAAATTCGATGAATTCGAATCCATCGAGGCCGAGGGGGTTTTCGAACAAGTCGGACATCGGGCAACTCCGCGACATAGGTTTGAGCCGTGCGCAAATCTGGTTGACGTGCGCGTAAAGCAATGGCTTTAATCGTAGCAACTTTCAGAGGATAAAACCATGACGCTCGATGTCGCCGGACGCACAGCCTACACCGAAGACCACGAAGCCTTTCGCGATTCGGTGCGCAGCTTCATCAAGGCCGAAGTCGTGCCCCACATCGACCGCTGGGACGAAGCGGGCATCATCGAAAAGGAAATCTGGCCCAAAGCCGGCGCCGTCGGCATGCTCTGCCCGACTGTCCCCGAAGAATATGGCGGCCTTGGCCTCGATTTCGGATACAACGCCATCATCGACGAGGAAGTCGCGTACGGCGGCACGTCGCTCGGCTTTTCGCTCCAGTCCGATATCGTCGTCAACTACATCGTCAGCTATGGCAGCGAAGAACAGAAAAAGCATTGGTTGCCCAGGCTTGTCTCGGGTGAAACGATCACGGCGATCGCGATGACCGAACCGGGCGTCGGATCCGACCTTCAGGGCATTCGCACGACTGCAAAGAAAGATGGCAATCATTACGTCATCAACGGCTCGAAAACCTATATCACCAATGGCCAGAATGCCGACTTGATCCTTGTCTGCTGCAAGACCGACACCGAGGTCGAACCGGCATGGAAAGGCGTGTCGATCATCCTCGTCGAAGCCGACCGCGAAGGCTTCAAGCGCGGCCGCAACCTCGACAAGATCGGCATGGATTCGGCCGACACGAGCGAATTGTTTTTCGAAGACGTCCGCGTGCCCATGACCAATTGCCTTGGCGAGGAAGGCAAGGGATTCATCTATCTGATGAGCGAATTGCCTCAGGAACGCCTGTCGATCGCAATCAGTGCGCAGGCATCGGCACAGAAAGCTTATGACGAAACCGTCGCATTCGTGCGCGAGCGCAAGGCGTTCGGCAAGCCTGTGATCGATTTTCAAAATACACGCTTCACGCTCGCTGATCTGAAATCGAAGCTGCAGGTCGGCTGGGCGCATCTCGACTGGGCGATTGCGCGACATCTGAAAAAGGAACTGACGGCGGAGGAAGGCGCAGCCGCCAAGCTGTGGCACACCGAATTTCAATGGGAAGTCGTCGACAAGTGCCTGCAACTTCATGGCGGAGCGGGCTATATGAACGAATATCCGATTGCTAAAATGTGGCGCGGCGCACGTGTTACCCGGATTTTCGGCGGGACAAACGAAATCATGAAGGAACTGATCGGGCGCAAGCTTTGATATCTTGCCGCTGATCCGCTTCAACAAGCCTTACGGCGTGCTGCCGCAATTTACGGATAGCGCGGGGCGCGCGACGCTGGCGGATTACGTCGACGTGCCCGGTGTTTATCCGGCGGGGCGGCTCGACATGGACAGCGAGGGGTTGATGCT
>JANLWD010000300.1:0-3725 GCA_031364345.1 Sphingomonas sp. | reverse complement strand
GTCAAGGCAGCATGACCGTATCGGAGCAAGCGCGTGCCGTCGAAGCGCTGCTTTTCGCAAGCGAGCAGCCATTATCGATGGATGACATCACGCGTCGCGTCGACATCGCTGATCCCGCACCCGCGCTGGGCGAGCTTGCGCAAGCCTATGCCGGACGCGGCATCAACTTGATCGAATGCGGGGGGCGGTGGCATTTTCAGACGGCACCCGACATGGCGCATCTCTTGCGCGAAACGCACGAAGCGCCGCGTAAATTGTCGCGTGCGGCAATCGAAACGCTTGCAATCATTGCTTATCAGGAGCCCGTCAGCCGCGCCGAAATCGAAGCCGTTCGCGGCGTGCAGATTTCCAAAGGCACGCTCGACGTTCTGATGGAAGCCGGATGGATCATGCCAGCCGGACGACGGCAAGTGCCCGGCCGTCCGCTGACTTATGCGACGACACCCGACTTTTTAACGCATTTCGGATTATCGAATCGCGGCGACCTGCCGGGCATCGACGATTTGCGTGCGGCCGGGTTGCTCGACCGGATTTCAACGCAAGATTTTTTCGGTGATCTGGAAACGACCGATGAAGACGACTAGATAGGGTTAACGTCAAAGGAGATTCGTGATGGGTGGCCTGAGCCTGTGGCATTGGCTGATTGTTGGTATCATTGTCCTCCTGCTGTTCGGCAAGGGGCGTTTCTCCGACATGATGGGCGATGTCGCCAAGGGATTGAAGAGCTTCAAAAAAGGCATGTCTGAAGATGAGAGCGTGGATTCTGCCAAGCCCGCGCCGCTGATCGAAGGCAAGTCGGCGGCCGACATAATCGCAGAACATGAAGCCAAAAAAGCAGCGGCCGCAAAGGACACAGCGGCGTAATTTTTTTGGCGCCAAGCTAGGATCATAATGTTCGACGTTGCCCCGACTGAACTTTTGCTCGTGGCGGTCGTCGCGCTGGTCGTGATCGGGCCCAAGGATTTGCCGCGGGCGATGCGCGTCGTCGGGCAATGGGTCGGCAAAGCGCGCGGCATGGCGCGTCATTTTCGCAGCGGGTTCGACAATATGATGCGCGAATCCGAACTCGCCGAGATGGAGCAGAAGTGGAAAGAAGAAAACGAGCGGATCATGAATGCCAACCGCTTCCCCGCTTTGGATGCGCCGTCGGACGCCGCACTGCCAGAAGCCGCGGCTGAACTTCCCAATAATGATGTGGCCGCGACTGACCTGCCCGCAACGGTCGCGCAAGAAAAACCGGCCTGATGAGCGACGAACTCGACGACAGCAAGGCGCCTTTGCTCGATCATCTGATCGAACTACGGCGGCGCTTGCTCTGGTCAGTCGTCGCGCTTGCGACAGCCTTTGGCGGATGTCTTTATTTCGCACGACATATTCTTGAATTGCTTGTCGCGCCGATGAAAGCGGCAGGGCAAACCAAAGTCATCAATACCGAAGTGTTCGGCGGCTTCGTCGTCGAAATAAAAGTCGCATTTTTCGCGGCAATGATGATCGCCTCACCCGTTATAGCCAATCAGATATGGCTGTTCGTCGCACCGGGCCTTTATAAAAAAGAGCGGCGCGCGATGTTGCCGTTCATGATGGCGACGCCGCTGCTCTTTACGGCTGGTGCCAGCCTGGCCTATTTCGTTGCAATCCCGATTGCGCTGAAATTTCTTCTGGGATTTCAGGGTGATCTGGGCGGTGTGACGCAAGAAGCATTGCCCGACATCGGTAACTACCTGAAATTCACGATGCAATTCATGTTCGGGTTCGGCTTTTCGTTCCTGATGCCGGTGCTGCTCATGCTGCTCGAGACGGTCGGCATTGTCACGCGCGACCAGCTGGTCGCCGCGCGCCGCTACGCAATCGTCGGCGCATTCGCGATCGCGGCTGTCCTGACGCCACCCGATATCGGATCGCAGTTGTTGCTGGCGGTGCCGCTGTGCCTTTTATACGAACTGACGCTGATCGCGACCTGGTTTACCCAGCGTCGTCGCACCCGCGATGCTGCCAAGGAAACGATCGAAACTGTCTGAAAATTGTTGAGCCCGGAAACACGTCTTGGGGGGTGACGATGCTTCCGGGCTCATGTTCCGGACAGCGAAAGCGGGGGGGCAATTGCTCGCTGTCCGACTGTCAAAACGGTGGACATGCAAAAGGGTTCCGGCGAATTGTAAAATAAATTCACGCTGTTCCGCCGCGGTCGACAATCGCAAAGCTGATCGCGAATCGACCCGCGCCGGCATCGTGCTGCAACGGTGCGCGCAGCTGTCGTGCCAGCCCTTCGATAACGCGCGCGTAACGTCCGGCGGGTGCCGTTGCCAGCGCGGATGAAGCGACCGACAATTTGGCGGTGATCGCGTCCGGGTTCGGGTTGGGGTCGCGTTCGACGATGATGACGATCGGTGCGGCGGTATCGCTTGTCATCGAAAGCTCGACCAGTTCGGTGATCAGGAACGCAATCGCAACGGCATTGTCCTGGCTGACGTCGATGCGCGGCGCGCTGATCGAAATCGCCGGCGCGTCGGCGGCACTGACGCGCAAATTGGTCGCAAGTTCATCGAGCAATCGCTTGATGTCGATCCCCCCTGCGTCAAGGTCGGCATAATGGTTGCGGTGGACGACCGACAACGCATCGACCCGGCGCTGGATGGCGGCATAGGCGGTCACGGCATCGGGAGCATGCGTCGCGCGCGCGTGCAGTGAAATCAGGCTTGCGATGACCTGCAGATTATTTTTGACGCGGTGGTGGACTTCGCGAGTCGCCCTTGTCTGATCGGCGAGTGCGGTCGCAAGATGCGCTTCGTGCTCGGCGATCTGGACACCGAACCGGGCAAAAGTCGCCCCGAGATCGCGGATTTCGCGCGCCGGCGTGCGGATCGACGGCACGCGAAACGGCGTGCCGGGAACATGAGCAGCAACCGCCGTCTGAAGCGCACGCAGCGGCCGGATCAGCAAACGGTCGACCACGAAAAACCCAATCAGCGCAGCCGATGCCCACATCAGCAGCGGCAGAAACGTCAGCATCGCTTCGGTGCCGCCGAACGGAATTTGTTCGGCCGACATGGCGAGCGTCAGGTTCATCAGGCCAACCGGTGCATCGATCGTTTCGGACCCCATCGACAAAAAGTCGGCACCGGGCGTCAGTGGCACGCTAGCCGTTTCGTTCGACAAAGCCGCCGCATAAGCCAGCGTCATCGCCGCGGGCCGTGCAAGATCGGCGACTGTCGCAGCTGGATAGCGGACAACGACAACGGCATTTCCGCGTGCTGCCGCCATCTGGATGACAAGCGCGTCGCGCAGGATCACGCCGCGCGGTTGTGCGTCGAGGCCAAGCGTCGACGGCCGCGCTGGATTGAAACCGGGCGTCGCGCACAACGGACGATCGGCCTGACCGAATATCGCATATTGCGACGCGCGGCGCGTTGCCGACGCAATTGTCGCGTTCAGTCGCGGGCACAAATCCTCGGTCGGAACGTCAGTCCCAATGATTTCAGCCGCGCGCGACATCGCCGTCAGATCGGCCGTTAGTTCGTTGTGCAATTTGCGCGTGCTGTTGATCAAAGCAATGCGAAGCGCGGCACTGCGAGCGGCGTTGGCGCTATGCAACGTGTCGAGTGACGCGAACAGCGCAATCAGCCCAAGCGGAAGCAGCGCGAGCGTAATGATCGAGAAAATCTTGATACTGGTCGAAAGGCGTCCGAACCAGATGATCGGCGTCGACAATGGTTGCAAGTCAGCCC
>JANLWD010000276.1:0-16117 GCA_031364345.1 Sphingomonas sp. | reverse complement strand
AAAGCAACGATCTACAATCAGGACGACATCGCCGTGATGACAGTCATATCGATTGGCCTCGTGCGACGTGCGCCGCCGCAGGATTAATGTCCGGCAAACGACATCAGGCTGCTGACGGGCACGCCCGCTTCGCGTAATCGGTCCGCACCGCCAAGATCGGGCAGATCAATCGCGAATAATGCGCCGACGACGTCGGCGCCCGCCTCGCGCAACAATGTCACGCATGCGAGCGCAGTCCCACCGGTCGCAATCAGATCATCGACGATAAGCGCGCGGTGCCCGGGCAGCACAGCGCCGACATGAAGTTCCATTCGGTCAGTGCCATATTCGAGGACGTAATCCACGCCGATTGTCGCGCCGGGTAACTTGCCCCTTTTGCGCGCCGGAATAACGCCAGCTCTCAGGGCGACGGCAACCGGAGCACCAAATAAAAATCCGCGCGCATCGATCGCGATGATCCGGTCGGGGTTTAGAGGGCGCGCCAGATTCACCATCGCATCGATCGAAGCGGCAAAGCCATTACCGTCCGAAAGCAGTGTCGATATATCGCGAAATTCGATGCCTGGTTTGGGAAAATCGGAAATGGTGCGGACGAGTGACTTTAGATCGCCCGCATCCACCGATCAGACCTTCTTTTTTTTATCGGCCCAGATCGTCCGATACGACGCGTAGGCGAGGCCAGTGAAAATGATCAGATAAACCATCGACGCCCATCCAACCTTGTGCCGCGTTTCAAGTTTCGGCTCTGCTGTCCACATGAGAAACGCAACCACGTCTTTCGCCATCTGATCGACTGTCGCCTTCGTTCCGTCCGCATACGACACCTGACCATCCGTCAAAGGCGGCGCCATCGCAAGATTTAGGTTCCGGAAATACGGATTGTAGTAAAGCCCCTCAGGCGTTTTGACGTCGGGATATTTTTTTAGCAACGAGGCAGGCTGCTCCTGATATCCGGTCAGCAACGAATAGATATAATGCGGACCATCCTCGCGCGCTTTTACGATCAGTGACTGATCGGGCGGAACTGCATTATTATTTGCGGCACGCGCAGCGACGTCATTTGCGAACGGCATCGGAAACCGGTCTGCCGGTTCGGGTTTACGCGTCGAAACTTCACCAGTCGCCGGGTCAATCGACGGCGTTTCTAGCGGCCAGCCTTTGGCGATTGCCTTTACTTCGGCTTCACTGAACCCAATGCCCTGAAGGTCGCGAAAAGCGACATATTTCAGGCTATGACAAGCCGAACAGACTTCTTTGTAAACCTGAAATCCACGCTGCAGCTGTTGCTGGTCATATTTTCCAGCCGGACCTGCGAAGCTGAACGACGCCTCCTTCAGCGGGAACTGCTTTTGCACATAATGCTCCGCGGTCATGACGTGCGGTTCCGACACGTAGGCAATGACGCCCCACATCAGCGACCACAACGTCACCGCCACAAAACCTATCCCCGCAAAGATACCAAGCGGACGAACCATCATATTTTCCTTATTCAGCCGGGGCGAGCTGGGGTCCGCCAAGACCCTGACCGACCGGTGATTTCACTGGCTTGTCACTCACAGCCGCCTTGCCCAGAACTGCCTCTGCAATCGAATTCGGCAACGGCAACGGTTGCTCGATCATCGATACCAGGGGCAAAATGATCAGGAAGTGTGCGAAATAATACGCCGTCGCGAGTTGGCTGATCATTACATAGGGCTCTTCGGCCGGCGCGCCACCGCAGTAGCCGAGGATCGCGACGCAAGGGATCAGGCCGAACCAGAAGAATTTCTTGAACAACGGCCGGTAATGCCCTGAGCGGACAGGCGACGTGTCAAGCCACGGCAGGAAAAACAGCAGGATGATCGACCCGAACATGGCGATCACGCCCCACAGCTTCGCTGGCAGGATAAAGTCGACCGTGAACGCACGCAAAATTGCGTAAAACGGCCAGAAATACCATTCGGGCACAATGTGCGCTGGCGTCGACATCGGATTGGCTTCGATATAATTGTCTGCGTGACCGAGCAGGTTTGGCGCAAAGAACATCAGTCCTGCGAACAGGATGAGGAACAATCCCAATCCGAACCCGTCTTTCGACGTATAATATGGATGGAACGGCACCGTGTCCTGCGGACCTTTGACACTCACCCCAGTTGGGTTCGACGACCCAGGAATGTGCAACGCCCAAACGTGAAGGATAATCACGCCAAGCGTTACGAATGGCAGCAGATAGTGCAACGAAAAGAAGCGATTGAGCGCCGCATTGTCAGGTGCAAAGCCGCCGAGAATGAGCGTCTGCAACGACTCTCCGACCAGCGGGATCGCGCTGAAAAGGCCCGTGATGACCTGCGCACCCCAGAAGCTCATCTGGCCCCAAGGGAGAACATAGCCCATGAACGCAGTTGCCATCATAAGCAAGAAGATGACGAGGCCGAGAAGCCAGATCACTTCGCGCGGCGGCTTGTACGATCCGTAAAACAATCCGCGAAAAATGTGCAGATAAACGACGATAAAGAACATCGAGGCGCCGTTGGCGTGCGCATAACGCAAGAACCAACCACCGTTCACGTCACGCATGATGTGCTCAACCGACGCAAATGCCACACCGGTATCGGCGCGATAGTGCATCGCAAGCACGATCCCCGTCACGATCTGGATCATCAGTGCTGCGCCGGCAAGGACACCGAAATTCCAGAAATAGTTGAGATTGCGCGGCACCGGATATCCTGCGCCGACCGCATTATAGACAAGCCGCGGCAACGGCAGCTTCTCGTCAAGGTAACGCATCAATGGCGCTTTTGGCTCATATGCCTTGGCCCAGGGAAAGCTCATGCCTTTACTCCCACTTCAACGGTTGTGTCGGATCGGAATGCGTAATCGGGTACCACAAGATTCTTCGGTGCTGGCCCCTTACGAACGCGACCTGCGGTGTCGTAATGCGACCCGTGGCACGGACAGAAATATCCGCCGAATTCACCTTTCGTTTCGCCTTCTGCGGCACCCAGCGGAACACAGCCCAGATGCGTGCAAACGCCCTTGGTGATCAACCACTGCGATTTGCCCGCTTTGGTACGATCGGCCAGCGACTGAGGGTCGCGCAACGTTGTCGGAGACACCTTGTTGGCGGCCGCAATTTCCGCAGCCGTCAAGTGACGGACGAACAATGGCTGTTTTCGGAACACGGCCTTGATCGCCTGCCCCTCCGCAATTGCCGACAAGTCGAGTTCAACAGTCGCTTCGGCAAGAACATCGGCCGACGGGTTCATCTGATTGACCAGCGGGATCGCCAATACGCCCGCGCCAACACCAGCAAAGCTCACGGCGGCGATGTTAATAAAGTCGCGACGCCGAACGTCGCTGCCTTCAATGACTTGAGCAGCATCGGGATTTACCCCTGCCAGTGCCTGTTCGGCCATTCGTCTCAACCCTTATCAAGAAGCACGCGTCTGTGGCGGTGCTGAGTCCGTGGATGCGAACTACGCATGCAAATAGTGTTTGTTTAGCGCCTTGCAAGCAGGAATTGACACTTGTGGCAGGATCATTGCCCTATTATTCGCCCTTCCGATGCGGATTGCGCTTTATCAGCCCGAAATTGCGGGAAATGTCGGGGCAATTCTGCGTCTTGCGGCATGCCTGAACGTCGAGGTGGACATCATCGAGCCGACCGGATTCGTGTTTTCCGATGCCCGGTTGAAACGCGCCGGAATGGATTATGTCGACCATGTCATCATGCAACGCCATTCCGATTGGGCCGCATTTCATGCTCAGCGACACGGCCGCGTCATCCTGATGACGACCAAGGGTACCCAATCGCTTTATGCGACTGCTTTTGAACCGAGTGACATATTGATGTTTGGCCGGGAAAGCGCCGGCGTCCCCGATACTGTTGCTGCTGCTTGCGACGCGCGCGTTCGTATCCCGATCGCCCCGGCCGCACGGTCGTTGAACCTTGCGGTTTCTGCCGGTATCGCGGTCACCGAAGCACTGCGCCAGACGGGAGAAATGCCAGTATGATGACGCTCGATACCGAACAGGCAGCTGCCCGTGCGTGGTTCGAACTTTTGCGCGACAAAATCTGCGCTGCTTTCGTTGCGATCGAGCGTGAAGCCGGCAGCGATGCGGAATTCGACTTTCTTGCCTGGCACCGCGACGACGACATGACCGGGGACAGCGGCGGTGGCGTGCGCGGCGTCATGAAAGGCCGCGTCTTTGAAAAAGTCGGTGTAAACGTATCGACGGTCGGCGGCGTATTTGCGCCCGAATTTGCCAAATCGATGCACGGCGCTGGCGATGATCCCAGTTTTGTGGCGACCGGGATCAGCCTCGTCGCGCACATGGCCAATCCTCAGGTTCCGGCCGTACACATGAACACGCGGTTTTTGTGCACGACGAAACGCTGGTTCGGTGGCGGAGCCGATCTCAACCCGCCGCTTCCCATTGCCGAAGACACGGCCGATTTCCACGCAGCGATGGAACGTGCCTGCGCGGGACAGCCTTCGGGTGATTATCCGCGATTCAAGGCTTGGGCTGACGACTATTTCTACATTCCGCATCGCAAAATTCACCGCGGGGTCGGCGGCATTTTCTATGACCACCTCGAAAATGGTTTCGAAAACGATTTTGCCCTGACGCGCGCCGTGGGCAATGCGTTTCTCGATGTCTATCCGCGCATTGTGCGGCGTCGGATGAACGCCCCGTTTTCGGATGCCGACCGTACGGTCATGCTGGCCTGGCGCGGACGATATGCGGAATTTAATCTGGTGCACGATCGCGGAACGCTGTTCGGGCTGAAAACAGGCGGCAACATCGACGCAATTCTTATGAGTCTGCCGCCGATGGCGTCGTGGGATTAAAGCACGGCGCCCGCTGTGGTGCCAGCAACGTGTCGGTATAGCGTGGCGAGAAAGACTGTCGCCAGCAACGACATCGCCGCTGTAATCAGGCCAGTCACCATTGCCGTCATAACCGTGCCGGCAAGTGGTGAATCGATTGCAGCACCGATCAGCGCGAAAATGCTCCCCGCAACGAACTGAACAGCGCGTGACAGGATGGTGAGCATGACGCCGTAAAGAAGCGCGACGAAGAATAACCGCGCGGAAATTCCTTTCGTCAGGGCAAATCCGGTTTTGATTGCCTCGACCACACCCGGATTGCGATCGACAATCAGCGGGTTGATCAGTGCCAGTCTGACCGCAAGCAAAATCAGCCCGACGATTAATGCCGTTGCGCAAAGTAAAATCCACCCCGGCAGCGCCTGAATAGTCTCGGGCTTCGCCGGATCGGCACCATTGAACACCGCAGCCGTGGCAATCGGCGTTGCCGCGACAGAAACGATCAGACCGATCAGCACGGCTACCAGAACGACCTTGCCCAGCCTGCGAAAGCCATTCGAGAGCGCTTCGCCGACACTGTGTCCCGGCCTTAGCACAAGCATGGCAATGGCAAGCTGTCCGACGATCGACCACAGCGCCGCCGCCAGCATCAATATCGTGCCCGACGGATTCGGTTTGCCCGGTTCCGCCAATCCCGACGCAATCGACGCCAGCACGTCGCTCAGGTAAACCGTCGCGAGCGTGAGCGGGATCAGCAGTGCTGCTTCCCTGCGGATAAACGCGACGCTGTCATCCCAGACTTGGTTCATCGATATCATGCGCGGCCCCTAGCCGTGCTCGACCCATAGTGGCAAGACGACGCCGATATGACACCTTCGGCCATCACTCTGCCCAACGGCATCGATTGGATCACCAGTCACACGCCTGTCGGTTATGAACAGGCACTCGGCTGGATGGAAGCTCGTGCCGCCGGCGTCGCGGTCGGCGATGCCCGTGAATGTGTTTGGCTGCTCGAACATCCGCCATTGTATACGGCAGGAACAAGCGCCGACCCGGCCGAAATGCGCAACCCCCGCTTTCCCGTCTATCGCGCCGGACGGGGCGGCCGGTACACCTATCACGGGCCGGGCCAGCGCATTGCGTATCTTGTTCTCGATCTCAACCGGCGGGGTCGCGACATACGTTGTTTCGTGCACGCAATTGAGGGCTGGATGATCGCCTCGCTGATGCGGCTGGGCGTTGCTGCTCGGCGCGAAAAAGGGCGGATCGGAATCTGGACCGACGATCCCGAAATCGGGGAAGCAAAAATCGGTGCGATCGGAATCCGCGTCCGTCGCTGGGTTTCGCTGCACGGATTTTCGCTGAACATTGCCCCGGATTTGACACATTTCAACGGAATTGTCCCATGCGGAATTTCCGAATTCGGTGTGACAAGCCTCTATAAAATGGGGGTAAATGCCGAAATGACATCGGTCGATGCCGCATTGCTGTCTGAATTTGCCGTTTTTTTAGCGCAACCCGAACTGCAACAATCCGCTTGAGCGTGAGTTAAAGAAACGCTACCGGCCGCGACGTATTGGCAGTGCTTTGGCAGATTGCCGGCTAATATGCGAACGACTGTTTTTTCTTAGGGAGCTTTATAAATGCGCAAGATCGTTTCACTTTCGATGGTGGCTGCTGCCGCTCTGACTGTCGCTGCATGCGGCAAGACCGAAGCAACGAACACAACCGACGCGAACGCGATGGTCACTGAAATGAATGCTGGCGAAGCCATGGAAGGCACGACCAACGACATGATGACCAACACCGATGGTGCCATGGGTGCGACCGACAACATGATGGCGACCGACACCAACATGAGCAACACGATGTCGACGAACACCGTCGAAGCGGCAGGCAACGCAACCAACGCGATGTAAGTCACAGGCCCGGTTCGCCGTGCCCAAACAACAAGGCCGCTCGGGCAACCGGGCGGCCTTTTTTGTCGATGCAGATCGTTTGCGCGGATCGTTCGCATCGACAAACCGTTCGACCGCAAGGGGGTTTTCGTCAGTCGCCAAACGCCCTATCACTCATCGTCGTCACATAAGGTTCTGAACAATGCCGAAACATCTTCGTGTGGCCGGGTTGATACTCATCGCGACCGCCCAGCCGGCGTCGGCACAGATTTTCTGGCAGGATCCGGTGTTTACCGGTTCGCCCGTGCTTCCCGGCGAAACGGGCGTCGGCGTATCGCTGCCTGGCGCAACACCCGAAGAGCATCGCGCCAACCTCGCGTGGCAATTGCGTGCCGGATTGAACGTCATGGCGCTGCAATGTCAGTTTGACCGGACGTTGCTGACCGAAAATACCTACAATACGACGCTGACCAATCACAAAGCCGAACTCGAAGCCAGCTTTGCCAAGATCACTGCCTATTTCAACCGGACCAATAAAAACGCAAAGCTCGCGCAAAATGCGCTCGATCGCTACGGTACGCGCACATATCTTGGTTTTTCGACAGTCCAGGGCCAATTGGGGTTCTGCCTCACAGGATCGAAAATCGCACGGCGCGCGGTTTTCACGCCACGCGGCAGCTTTACTACGCTGGCGATCGAGCGCCTCCGCGAATTCCGCAACAGCCTCATCGTCGCCGGGGAACAGCAATTCCGCTACCCCGTCCCGCGGGTCAATGTGCCGATGGTCAGCTTCGACAACCGCTGCTGGGACAAGCGCGGCCGGTACAAGCGCGAATGCGGCACTTCGTCGTAAGCAAGAAATTCAACGAAGGCCGAGCATCTTGTGCGCCTGCGTTGTCAGTCGCCACCGCGGGTTGTCGATCACGAATTCGATTGCGGCCGTACGCGCCGCATCTCCGTCGGCACAGTCCATCGGCTGGATCAGGAAATGGTCGAAGCGCCAGTCGATCATCGCATCGGGATCCGATCCCGGTTGTGGCCAGACCAGCTTGAGCTCATTTCCTTCGCGCTGGACGATGCTGCTCCCGGCCTTTGGGCTGATGCACAGCCAGTCGATGCCCGGAACGGCGGCGATCGTGCCGTTGCTCTCGACGCCAATCTCGAACTGAAGCGCGTGGAGCGCATCGATCAGCGCCCGATCGATCTGCAGCATCGGCTCGCCGCCCGTCAGCACGACGAAACGCTGCGCCGTGCCATCGCCCCATAAGTGCGCCACCAAATCCGCCAGCTGCAAAGCATCGGCAAATTTCCCGCCGCCATTGCCGTCAGTGCCGACGAAATCGGTATCGCAAAATTTGCAGATTGCGGTCGCCCGATCCCGTTCGCGACCGGACCATAAATTGCATCCCGCAAATCGGACGAATACCGCACGACGGCCTGCCTGCACGCCTTCACCCTGAAGCGTCAGGAACATTTCCTTGACGGCATAACTCATGCGAGCAGCGCATCAGGCAAACCGGCTTCGGTAAATCCACGCGCACGCAACAGGCATGAATCGCACTGCCCGCACGGCCGGTCGTCGGGCGTCGGGTCATAGCACGACCAGCTTTGCCCGGCGTCGAGGCCTAGGCGATGGGCTTCGCGCGCAATGTCGCCTTTGGTCATGTCGATCAGGGGCGCATGCACGCGAAACGCCTCGCCTTCGTCACCGGCTTTGGTGGCCTGCCGCGCCATGGCCTCGAATGTCGCAACGAATGCCGGCCGGCAATCGGGATATCCCGAATAATCGAGCGCATTGATGCCAATTGCGAGGTCGCGAGCACCTACGGCTTCGGCCCAACCCAGCGCGACTGAAAGAAAAATCGTGTTGCGCGCGGGCACGTAAGTCGCCGGGATCCCTGCCATCACGCCCGCCTTTGGAACGTCGATTGCGGTGTCGGTCAATGCCGATCCGCCAAATTGCGACAGATCGAGCGGCAGGACGATATGGCGTTCCACGCTCAGCATCGTCGCGACACGTGCCGCGGCCTGCAATTCGATCCGGTGGCGCTGGTTGTAATCGATCGTCAGCGCAAAAATGCGATATCCCGCTTCACGCATCAGGGCTCCGGCGACCATCGAGTCCAGCCCACCAGAAATCAGGACGATGGCGGCGGCATTGGTTGGGGCTGTCGGGATCGGCATCGTTGCGCCGTTAATCGATCTCGGGCGGGGTTGCTACATAAAGACCGGGTGCAACGTGCAACTTTCGTCAGCGAATGCAGCGCACCGGTATTTTTCAACGCAATGCAGTTTGCGCGGTCCCCGGACATTCGCCCACGCGACGGCCTTCATATGACCATTCGAACGGTGATTTGTCCGCAATGCCCTGCGATTCGATTTGGATGACGCGCGGCGTTTCGACGCGGACGCTGGTGCGGCCGTTCCCCGCGGCTGCGCACGAATATGTCACGACCGCTTCGGTCCGGTTGTTCACGATCAGCAGCCTGGTACACGTGGCACTGTTGTGTCGCAATTGCAGGAGCGCGCGCGGATCGCCGATACAGATCAGCTTGGGTGGCGCGCTGCCGTTCAGCGACCGCAATTGCCATTGTCCGGGCTGCAATGTGGTCAGCGCAGTCGGAACCGGCGTTTCGGCGGTGGCAATTGACGGCGCAACGGTCGCGATCGCCGCTGCCAATATCATTCGTACACCATAGGATCGGATCATCGGTCTTCGTCTCACATCAGGATCGGCCGGAAATGCGGCCCCGAACGGTAATGCGACCCAATGCGGACTTCTGCCGCTTTGCTATACTCAGACCGTTAAGTGGTACGAGCGAGAGCGTCAATCAAGTCCATGTGCCGAAATGGGAAACGTCCGCGAACAGAATGCACAGTCGACACCTATCATTCCGTTGACGTCGGCCATTGATGTGCGCTCGCTATCGGGAAAGCGAAGAAGAACGTCACGGATATGCGCGACGTTGCACCGGCAACCCTTGCTCAGCGCTGCACCGCCCAGCACGCGTACTTCGGGTTCTTCATGAAACAACCGCCATACGATGGTTTCAAGCGGCAACGTCGTGTCGGTTAACTCGTCGGGTGAAATCGTCTGCGCCATGATGGCGACATGCTCCCATTCAGGATGGTCGAGGCGCGTATGCAATCGTTCGCGGCCATCCTCGCCCTCGGGGAGATGTTGCAGCAAAAGGCCGCCGGCAACGCCGTTGCCGACCGTGATGCGCAGCAGGCTTGGAATTTGCTCGGACTGCGCGAAGTAGCTTTCCGCCGCCTCGGCGAGCGAATTGCCGTCAAGCGGCACGATCCCCTGGTAACGCTCGTTCGTCGCTGGCTGGTCGAACGTCACCGCGAGATACGCTTTGCCGAACAAGGCGAATAACGTCGGCTGCGCGGGCATTTCGGCAAAGCGCTCGGCATCAAACTGGACGTAACCGCGCACTTCACCACCGCGGTAATCGCATACGAGTAGATCGATCACGCCGCCGTCGGTTTGCGCTTGCAGCGTCATCTGCCCGGCTTCGTCTTTCAATAATGCGCCGAACAATGCCGTCAGAACCAGCGCTTCGGACAACAATTGCGCAATCACCCGCGGATAACTGTGCGCCGTGATAATCGATTCGAGCACGGGGCCAAGGCGAACGAGCCGCCCGCGCGCGTGACGCGACGGTATGGTGAAACCAAGGCTCCGGTCGACATCGCTCACCCGAGTTTCCCAAAAACCCACAACAGGATCGATTTTTGCGCGTGAAGGCGGTTTTCCGCTTCGTCCCATACAGCTGACTGGGCGCCGTCGATGACATCGGCTGTAACTTCGTCGCCGCGGTGCGCGGGCAGGCAATGAAGGAACGTCGCGGTCGGCTGTGCCATCGACATCAGCGCCGGATCGACGCGAAAAGGTTGCATCGCCTCGAGCTTCGCATCGGCGTTCGCCTGCCCCAACGATATCCACGTGTCGGTCACGACGACGTCGGCACCCGCCACGGCGCGCGCCGGATCGCGCTCGATGGCAACGCGCGCATTTGTGCCGGTCAGACGCTGGTTCGCTTGATCTATCCACGCCGCATCGGGATCATATCCCACGGGACAACCGATCGATACCGAGAATTTCATCAGCCCCGCCGCTTCTACAATCGATTGCAGGACATTATTACCATCACCGAGCCAGGCCCATTTGCTCCCGGGCAGCGCCTGCCCCCGTTCGATCACCGTCAACAGGTCGGCAACGACCTGACACGGGTGCGACGCATCGGTCAGCCCATTGATCACCGGCGAGGTCGCATATGCGCAAAGATCGTCAAGTTTGGCGGGATCATCCGTGCGGATGACAATCGCATCGACGTAGCGCGACAATACGCGCGCTGTGTCTGCCACGGTCTCGCCGCGGCCCAATTGCATCGATCCGGCGTCCATGACGATCGTCGTTCCGCCCAGCTGGCGCATGGCCATGTCGAACGAAACGCGCGTCCGGGTCGACGATTTCTCGAAGATCATGGCAAGGACATGCCCGGCAAGTGGCGCATCAGTATCGGGGCGCCCTTTCGGCCAGCCCGCACGTGCGGCTTTGCGATCGATCGCATCGGCAATCATCGCCGCAATCGCGTCGCCGCCCGCATCGCTCAGATTACGGAAATGACGTGTCACGCGGCGAGCTCGTAACTCCGCGCAGCAGCTGACAGTTTTTCGATGCACTCTGCGATATGATGCTCTTCGATATTCAGCGGCGGCAGGATGCGTACGACATTGTCACCGGCAGCGACCGTCAGCAGATGATGGTTATCACGGCAGTGAGCGACAAATGTCCGGCTGTCGGACTTCAACCGCAAACCGAGCATCAGCCCCATGCCGCGCAGGCCGAGAAACAGGTGATCGTGGTTCGGTATCAACTGGTTGAGCGCCGCGCGAAGCCGGTCACGCGTGTTGCAGACCTGCGACAGGAATTCATCGTTGGCGACGACATCGAGCACTGCATCGCCTGCGGCCATGGCCAGTGGATTGCCGCCATAAGTCGATCCGTGCGTACCCACGACCATGCCCTTTGCGGCTTCCTCAGTCGCAAGGCATGCCCCAAGCGGGAAACCGCCGCCGATGCCTTTTGCGATTGCCATAATGTCGGGTGTAATTCCGTAATGTTCGTGCGCAAAGAGTTTGCCAGTTCGCGCCATGCCGCATTGGACTTCATCAAGGACAAGGAGCAGCCCGCGTTCGTCGCACGCCGCACGCAATCCTTTCATGAATTCCTGGCTTGCCGGGCGGATGCCGCCCTCACCCTGGATCGGTTCGACGAGAAATCCAGCCGTGTGGTCATCGATCAATGCGAGCGCGGCAGCGAGATCGTCGAACGGGGCATAGGCGAAACCCGGAAGCAGCGGCTCAAAGCCATCGCGCATCTTTGCCTGATCGGTGGCGCTGATCGTGCCCAGCGTTCGGCCGTGGAAAGCATTGCTGAACGTGATCAGGTTGGTGCGTTCGGGATTACCGTTCACATAATGATAGCGCCGCGCCGCCTTGATGCAGCACTCGAGCGCTTCAGCGCCGGAATTGGTGAAGAAAACGGTGTCCGCAAATGTAAGATCAACAAGCCGCTGCGCGAGCTTTTCTCCCTGCGGCGATCCATAAAGATTGGACACATGCATCAGCGTTGCTGCCTGATCCTGTATCGCTTTTGTGAGATGCGGATGGCCGTGGCCCAGCAGATTGACGGCAATGCCGCTGGCGAAATCGAGATATTTATCGCCATTTTCCGAGAAAAGATAAGCACCTTCACCACGGACCGGTCGCACACCACAGCGCGGATAAACGGGCATGAGTGGCGTGATGGTCATGATTACGGCCTTTGCAAACGAAAAAGGCGGCCCGCAAAGACCGCCCGTCAACGGGAGCGCCACCTTACCGCTGCCCGATTCGGGCGACAACCCCTTTAGGCTTTGAGTTTCCAGCCACTCTTGAGCAGCAGGTAGCAGATCACCGTGAGGATCAGGTTGATCGCCAGCAGCGTAAAAGCGCCTGTCGATACCGATGAGTCAGCCTGGCCGATGAAACCGTAGCGAAATCCGGAAATCGCATAGTGAAACGGATTGACGCTACTGAACGTCTGGAACGCGGGGATCAACCGGTCGATGGTGTAAAAGGTACCCGACAGCAGAGCGAGCGGGCC
Source organism: Sphingomonas sp. (assembly GCA_031364345.1). Classification (GTDB taxonomy): domain Bacteria; phylum Pseudomonadota; class Alphaproteobacteria; order Sphingomonadales; family Sphingomonadaceae; genus Sphingomonas_O. The sequence goes on along the minus strand of JANLWD010000276.1, from coordinate 3,251 downwards.
GACTACGAATGTCGTGATCGCGGCGGCATGATCGAATTTTTCGGCCCAGATCGACGTCAGAACACCCATGAGAGACAGCATCGTCGATCCGAGTAGGCCGAATACGATCACTGCCCATGGGTGAACCGGGACGACATTCACACCCGGCCAGAAAAAGATGACAAGCCATACGGCAAATCCGACCAGAACGGCCCGCGTGATGCCACCACCGATCATGGCCGCAAGCAATTCGCCCGTCGACAATGGCGGCATCAGATAATCGACAATCGTGCCCTGAATCTTTCCGACGAGCAGCGCAAAACTCGTATTGGCAAAAGCATTTTGCATCATGCCCATGATAATCAGCCCAGGCGCGATGAAATCGGCGAACGATCGCCCGAGGACTTGCTGGCGCGTGCTGCCCAGCGCGACAACGAAAATGACGAGGAACAAAGCGGTCGAAATCGCAGGGCCCCAGATCGTCTGAAGCTGTACCTTGAAAAAGCGCCGGACTTCCTTGATATACAGAGTCTTCAAACCGACCCAGTTGATACTGCGGATGACCGGCGTGCCCGGTTCGTTCACGATAGCATTTTGGGAGGCGGTGTTCATGCCGATGCCGGTTACGCATTCGGACAGTCGCCCGCAAGCCGCTGTCCCGACAAACTAGGGAATTACCATGTCTTGGACTGACGAACGCATCGATCGACTGAAAACGATGTGGGAAAAAGGTCTGACCGCCAGTCAGATCGCCGAAGACTTGGGCGGCGTCAGCCGGAACGCAGTCATCGGGAAAGCGCATCGCCTGGGTCTTCAATCGAGGCCCTCGCCCGTCAAACCGAATGACGCAATCAAACCATCGGTTGCAAAAACGGTGCCGCCGCCGCGTGCCGCGACTTCCGCGCCGCCACCACCACCGTCGCCGCCACCCGCACCGGCAAGAAGTTTCGTGCCGACCTACACGCCACAGGCGCCGAGCGGCCCGACCGGCGCGCAATTGCGTTCCGTTGGCCCCGGCGGGTTTTTGCGACAGGGCCCCGGTGATCAGGCACCGCCATCGACACCAGCACCGCCGCGCCGACTTGTTCCGGCAAAGCCCGCGCCGGGAATGGCCGGCAAAACGTCTCTGCTCGATTTGAACGACAAGATCTGCAAATGGCCGATGGGTCATCCGGGCGAGCCGGATTTCCATTTTTGCGGCAACACCGTGAACCCGGGCTTTCCCTATTGCGTTCAGCATTGCGGACAAGCGTATCAGGCGCAAATGCCGCGCCGCGATCGCCGGGCACCGCCGCCAATGCCGTTTGGCGGCCCCCGCGTACGTTAAAAAAGAGCCCCGGTGAAAACCGGGGCCCTTCTTTCTTCGACCTTTTTTAGAAACGGAACGCCGCAGTCACGCGCATGCTGTGCCAGCGGAACTTGTCGTCGCTGCGCTTGAAATCAGTACCGCCAGCACCCGCAAGCAGGAAGGGATTCGTTGCCGCAGCCGTTCCGGGGCCGACCCGGACGCGAGCGTCGTTATCTTTCAGTTCGTTATAAACATATTCGAGTCCGATCGAAAAATTCTTGCCGATCTTTTGCTCGATGCCGCCACCGCCGCTGAATCCCCAGGCGTCGCTGTTACCGTTGGTCGTAAAGCTGTTGGTGGTGTTGGTGGTCGCAAAGCTGTTCTTGACCTTGCCGTACAACGCGCCGCCGGTTGCATAAAACAACGTGGTGCGCATCGGCGTCGGCGTAAACCCGATCCGTCCGCGAACGCTTGCAGTGTAATCGAGCTTGCGCGTCATCGTATAGCTTGCCGGTGTCGTGCTAAATGCGGACACGCTATCGCTGATTTCGGGACGTCCGAATTCACCCATGACGCCGATCACGACCGGGCCCATGTGCGTATCGGCACCGATCCGACCGTAATATTCAACTGCATCCTTGTCGTTGACGCAGCCGTCGTTTGTGCTTCCCGACGCTGCGCCACCGCAAAAGCCGGTTGAAAATGCATTCGCTCCCGTCGTTGTGACAACCGTATCGCCGTAAGAGCCGTTCAGATCGCGGTCGAACAGGATCGAAGAGTTGGCGCCGTCATTGGGCTGTACCGCTGCGCCGACCGAACCGCCGACATAAATGCCGTCGAACGGATTTTCATCGGTGTCCTGAGCAAGAACAGGGCTGACCAGCGCAGACGCTGCGGCCAGAGACAGAAAACATAACTTCATCATGCCGAATACTCCTCGGTTGTGGAGCGGCTAGAACCGTGGTCGAACGATTTGGGTGCACCGCAGCATGAAAAATGCGACGCACCGTTGCAATTCTGCCACAACGGTCGTGCTTGCAGAGTTCGAACGGTCAATCCTATAGCACCGCGAGATGACCGACCTGTTTGCTGCGCCCGCCGACATTCCTTTGACGGGTTACGACGCCTCTTCGATCGAGGTTCTCGAGGGATTGGAGCCGGTTCGCCGCCGTCCCGGCATGTACGTCGGCGGGACGGACGAGCGCGCTTATCACCACCTTGCCGCCGAAGTGCTCGACAATGCGATGGATGAAGCCGTTGCAGGCCATGCGACGCGGATCGAAATTGCGCTCGAGCCCGGCAATCGCCTGACAGTCATCGACAATGGCCGCGGTATACCAGTCGATCCGCATCCGAAGTTTCCCGACAAGTCCGCACTCGAAGTGATCATGTCGACACTCCATTCGGGCGGGAAATTCGACGGCAAGGCTTACGCGACATCGGGCGGTCTGCACGGCGTCGGGGTGAGCGTTGTCAACGCGCTGTCAACTGAAACCGTTGTCGAAGTTGCGCGGAACAAGGAACTTTACCGCCAGCGGTTCGCGCGCGGACAGACGATGGGGCCACTCGAAAAATTGGGGCCTGTTCAGAACCGGCGCGGAACCAGCGTATCGTTCGTCCCCGATACCGAGATTTTCGGCGAGTTGAGCTTCAAGCCCGAACGCCTGCACCGCCTCGCGCGATCAAAAGCTTATTTGTTTGCGGGCGTCGAGATTCGCTGGAAATGCGCGCCTGAGCTTATCAGCGATGAGACCCCCGCCGAAGCCGTGTTCCAGTTCCCTGGCGGCCTGTCGGATCACTTGCGCGAACAGATCGGCACCCGCGAATGTGCCACCGCCGAATTCTTCGCTGGGTCTCAGGATTTCCCCGGCGAGGCGCAAGGCCGCGTCGAATGGGCGGTCGCGTGGCCCTTGTGGAGCGACGGCAGCTTCTCCTGGTATTGCAACACGATCCCCACGCCCGATGGCGGCACGCATGAAGCGGG
>JANLWD010000266.1:0-2361 GCA_031364345.1 Sphingomonas sp. | reverse complement strand
TTCAAGGGCAAGAGCATCGCCGATGTGCTCGACATGACAGTCGAAGACGCGGTCGAATTCTTCAAGGCAGTGCCGAGCATCCGCGACAAGATGGCAATGCTTGCCGAAGTCGGGCTCGGCTATGTCAAAGTCGGGCAGCAGGCGACGACTTTGTCCGGCGGCGAAGCGCAGCGCGTTAAGCTCGCCAAGGAATTGAGCCGCCGTGCAACCGGGCAGACGCTTTATATTCTCGACGAGCCAACCACAGGTTTGCATTTCGAAGATGTCCGCAAGCTGCTCGAAGTGCTTCACGCGCTCGTCGAACAGGGCAACAGCGTGGTGGTGATCGAGCATAATCTTGAAGTCATCAAAACGGCCGACTGGGTTATCGACCTCGGCCCCGAAGGCGGCGTGCGCGGTGGCGAAATCGTTGCCGTCGGCACACCCGAAGCCGTCGCGAAAGAACCGCGCAGCTACACCGGGCATTACCTCGCGCCGCTGCTTGGCATGAAAAGCGTCGCTGCGGCGGCTTAGTTCGCGGGTTGCGCCAAAACCGTCAGCACCATCTTGGCTGCCGCTTCTGACGACGCCGGATTCTGACCAGTGATCAGCATCGCGTCCTGAACGACATAAGGCTCGAAATCTGGTCCTTTGTTGTAATCACCGCCATTTGCTTTCAGCATATCCTCGACCAGAAACGGCACGACCTTCGTCAGGCCAACGGCGGCTTCCTCGTCATTCGTGAAGCCGGCAACGCGGCGTCCCTTCACCAGCGGTGACCCGTCGGGTGCGTGAACATTCTTGAGCACCGCAGGCGCATGGCACACGAGACCAACTGGTTTATCCGCGGTCAGCGCGTTTTCGATCAGCGCAATCGAGTGGGCATCGCCGACGAGATCCCAAAGCGGACCATGACCACCAGGATAGAAAACGGCATCAAAATTATCGATATTTATATCGGCAAGCTTGTGTGTCGCCGCAAGCACAGCAGTCGCCGCTGCATCGTCGCGAAACCGCTTGGTTGCGTCGGTCTGTGCATCGGGCGCGTCGCTTTTGGGATCGAGCGGCGGTTGGCCCCCTTTGGGTGAAGCCAGCGTGATCGTCGCACCAGCGTCTTTGAACACATAATAAGGTGCAGCGAACTCCTCGAGCCAGAAACCAGTCTTTTCGCCGGTTTCGCCAAGTTCGTCATGTGACGTCAGGATCATCAGGATATTCATAGGGTTCCCTCCGGCGCATGCTGCGCGGTTCACAAGGAAAAGTCAGCCCCGCCCACAAGGTTCCGTTGCCGCATCAAACTTAATTTATTTTCGACACGATTAGGCAGCGGTGTCTCAATCAGGCCCGCACTTCCTCAACCACCCCGACCGAATTCACTCGCAGCGCTTTCAGCACACTGTCGACGATCGCGGCCGCATCGAGGCCGGCTTCGGCATATTGCACTTCGGGCTTGTCGTGATCCTGAAACACATCAGGCAGACGCAATGTGCGGAGTTTCAGGCCACTGTCGATCAGCCCCTCGTCGCTTGCCATCGTCAGGACATGCGCGCCGAGGCCACCGATCGCCCCTTCCTCGACTGTCACCGCGACTTCGTGTGTCGTGAGCAAGCGGCGGATCATCTCGACATCGAGCGGTTTGGCAAAACGCAAGTCAGCGACAGTCGTGCTCAATCCCTTGGCTTCGAGCGCGTCGGCAGCTTTCAGCGCTTCCTCGAGGCGTGTGCCGAGTGAGAGGATTGCGACTTTCTTGCCGCTGCGGACAATGCGGCCTTTGCCGATCTCGAGCCGCTGAGCGACTTCGGGCAGCGCGACTCCGGTTCCGTTGCCGCGCGGATAACGAAAGGCGATGGGGCCGCTGTCATGGCATGCCGCCGTGTGCGTCATATGGACAAGTTCAGCTTCGTCTGCGGCAGCCATCACGACGAAATTCGGCAATGTCGCCAGATAAGTGATGTCGAATGATCCGGCATGCGTGCAACCGTCAGCACCGACCAGCCCCGCGCGATCGATCGCAAACCGCACTGGCAAATTCTGGATCGCGACGTCGTGCACGACCTGGTCATAGGCGCGTTGCAGGAAAGTCGAATATATTGCCGCAAACGGCCGCATTCCCTGTGCAGCGAGCCCTGCGGCGAAAGTGACGCCGTGCTGCTCGGCAATACCGACGTCGAAAAAACGATCGGGATAAGCGGCCGCGAATTTATCGAGCCCCGTGCCCGACGGCATAGCGGCTGTAATCGCGCAAATCGTCGGATCGCGCTCGGCATCCTTGACCAGTTGGGCGCCGAAGACATTCTGATACGCCGGCGGCCCCGGCGGCGCTTTTGCCTGAACACCCGAGATGACATCGAATTTCTGGACGCCATGATATTTGTCGGCACT
>JANLWD010000201.1:0-1664 GCA_031364345.1 Sphingomonas sp. | reverse complement strand
GACGATCCGCAGGCGGTGCGGTCGAGTGCATAGGGATTGCGCACCAGCCCGCCGATCGCACTCCACCCACTCATCGACCGGTCCGATCGGATGTTCGCCCACTCGGACATATTGGCCTTACCAACGATCATTGCGCCAGCCTTGCGCAAGCGCGAGACCAGCGGTGCATCGCGGCCCGTGACATTGTCTTTAAGAGCGAACGACCCGGCAGTCGTCGCCATCCGGTCGGCGGTTTCGATATTATCCTTGATCAGGATTTCTTTGCCGTGGATCGGACTGCGCACTTTCCCAGCCGCACGCTCGGCATCGAGCGCCGCACGAATGGCATCGGCATCGGGATTGTAGGCAATGACGGCGTTCAGCTGCGGCGTCTGAGCCATTGCCTGCGACGGCAACGGCAAAGGCAGTGACATCAACAAAGCGCCAAAAATCACTATGCAACGCATGGCCTGACCCCCCGACTAAAGTCGTATCAGTGCCCGGCTTGTTCGCCGCGCTCAAGCCCCGATGCCGCAAGCTGCGCGTCGATCATCGCCATCAGCCGATCGAGCCCGGCCTGATCCTGCGCTTCAGCGCGCGCGACCAGCACGTCCTGCGTATTCGAAGCGCGCAGCAGCCACCAGCCGTCGGGCGTGTTCACCCGCGCGCCATCAGTTCGGTTGACGTCAGCTCCCTCCGCCTCGAGCCGGTCGAGCACTTCGTCGATGACGGCGAACTTACGACTTTCATCGACCTGAAATCGCATTTCGGGCGTGTTGACCATCGGCGGCATCGCGTCTTTCAGCGCGGTCAGCGACCCGCCTTGTGACGCGACGGCGCGGATCAGCTGAATCGCCGCAAACTGCGCATCGTCGAAGCCATAGAAATCATAATAGTCGTGCGCAAAAAACACATGGCCCGACATCTCGCCCGCAAGCGGCGCGCCGGTTTCCTTCATCTTGGTCTTGATCAGGCTGTGTCCGGTTTTCCACATCAGCGGCTCACCGCCGAGTTCTGCGACGCGATCATAAAGCGCCTGTGACGCCTTTACATCCGCGATGATCGTCGCACCTGGCAGCGATTTTAGCACCGGTTCGGCGAGAATGCCCAGAATCTGGTCGCCCCAAACCACTCGGCCCATCCCATCAACCGCACCGATTCGGTCGCCATCGCCATCGAAAGCCAGTCCGAAATCGAGCTTGTTGGCCGCGACCAGCATTTTCAGATCGCTAAGATTTTTTTCTTCGGTGGGATCGGGGTGATGATTGGGAAACGTGCCATCGATGTCAGTGAAAATCGTGAGATGCTCGCCCGGGAGCAGCTTGACGAGCTTTTCAATGACTTCGCCCGCAGCACCATTGCCGGCATCCCAGCCGATGCGGAACGCGGAGCCATCAGCTTTCCTAGCGTCATAATCGCGCACCAGCCGTGCGACATAATCGTCGATGATCACATAATCAGTGACGGTGCCCGCCCCAGTCTCCCAGTCGGCGCTTTCGCTCAGGCGATCGAGATCGCGGATGTCCGCTCCGTAGAACGGCGCGTGGGCAAGCACCATCTTGAAGCCATTATACTCGCCGGGATTGTGGCTTCCGGTTACCTGAACGCCGCCGTCGACCTCGAGCGTCGCTTCGGCATAATAGAGCATTGGCGTGGGGCCAAGACCGACGCGCACGACGTCGACG
>JANLWD010000187.1:0-2716 GCA_031364345.1 Sphingomonas sp. | reverse complement strand
TGTCCCGAGGGTGCTTCCTGCGCAATATAGCCGATGCGCGTTGCCTTTGGCATGTCGACAGTGCCGCCATCGGCTTCGGTCAATTGCGCCACGACTTTCATCAGCGTCGTCTTGCCAGCACCATTGCGCCCGATCAGCCCGACCCGGGCGCGCGGCGGCAATGCAGCAGTCGCGCGGTCAAGTATCGTCCGCCCGCCAAGGCGCACCGTGATGCCATTCAGGTTGAGCATAACGCAGCATTAGCGCAATTGCTGCGCTGCGACAATGTAGGGCTTTTGGCTAAGCCGCGTTCACCGCCGAAAACGCCTGTATCCCCGTGATTGCCCGGCCGAGGATGAGCGCATGGATGTCATGCGTCCCTTCGTAAGTGTTCACGGTTTCAAGATTAATCATGTGGCGGATGACATGATATTCGTCGGCAATGCCGTTGCCGCCGTGCATGTCACGCGCCATCCGCGCGATGTTCAGCGCCTTGCCGCAATTGTTGCGCTTGATCAGGCTGATCTGTTCAGGTGACCACGTGCCCGCATCAATGTTGCGGCCCACCGCAAGTGCGGCTTGCAGCCCGAGCGCGATTTCGGTTTCCATGTCGGCAAGTTTCAATTGCACGATCTGGTTCGCCGCGAGCGGACGACCGAACTGATGCCGCTCGAGCGTATATGCCCTCGCCCGCGCAAAGCAGTCCTCGGCCGCACCCATGGTTCCCCATGCAATGCCGTAACGTGCCTTGTTCAGGCAACCAAACGGCCCGCCAAGCCCGCGTCCGCCAGGAAGCAGGTTTTCCTCGGGAATGAACACATCATCGCAAACGATTTCGCCGGTGATCGACGCGCGCAGCGACAATTTGCCGTGAATTTCGGGTGTGCTGAATCCTTCCATCCCGCGTTCGACAATGAACCCGCGGATCTGGCCGTCAAGCTTGCCCCAGACGATCGCGAGATCGGCAATCGGCGAATTGGTGATCCACATCTTCGCGCCCGACAGCCGGTATCCGCCATCCGCGACGATTGCGCGCGTTTTCATGCCTGCCGGATCGGAACCAGCATCAGGTTCGGTCAGGCCAAAGCAGCCAAGCAGATCGCCGGTCGCCATTTTCGGCAGGAAACGCTCGCGCTGTTCCTCGGTCCCGTAAGCATAAATCGCTTCCATCGCGAGACCCGACTGCACCGACGATGCCGACCGATAACCCGAATCGACGCGTTCGATCGCGCGCGTCATCAGGCCGTAAGCGACATAGGAAATACCGGCACAGCCATAGCCCTTGATCGTCGCGCCAAGAAATCCGAGCGCACCGAGTTCGTACATGATGTCGCGGTCGAACCGCCCTTCGCGATTCGCCATCAGGATGCGCGGTTGCAGCTTGTCCTGCGCATATTGTTCGGCGGCATCGCGGATCATCCGCTCTTCATCGGTCAACTGCGCGTCGAGCAGAAAGGGGTCGTCCCAGCGATAGGGCGTGAATTGCTGGACAGCGCGGGGGGGTGAATAATCGGCCATGGGCCGCTTGTATCGCACCGCAGCGGCGCGGTCTACGTTTGAAATATAATTACAACGCGGGCATGGACCGTTCAGGAGAAGCCATGCCCATTGATTCGGAAATCCCCAATGCTCTGGGCAGCAACCTGCCGCCGCTGACGCTTCACATTCCCGAACCGCAATACCGCCCCGGGGACACGGCCGATTTTTCGAACATCGAAGTGCTTGCTGCTGGCGTGACGCCACGTCCCGACAGTGCCGCCGACGCGAGCACAATGCGCGAGATGGTCTACGGTCTGGTCCGTGTGCTCGATGACGACGGCAATGCGGTCGGGGCATGGAACCCGCGACTCGATGCCGACACCTTGCGCGCTCTGCTCCGTGCGATGGCGCTCACTCGCGCATTCGACGAGCGCATGTTCCGTGCCCAGCGTCAGGGAAAGACCAGTTTCTACATGAAGTCGACCGGCGAGGAAGCGGTCGCAGTCGCCGCAACTTTTGCGCTGCAACGCGACGACATGTGTTTCCCCAGTTACCGCCAGCAGGGCATCCTGATCGCGCGCGGCTGGAGCCTCGTCGACATGATGAACCAGATTTATTCGAACAAGGCCGACCGGCTGAAAGGCCGCCAGCTGCCGATCATGTATTCGACGCGTGAGGGCGCGTTCTTTTCGATCAGCGGAAATCTTGCCACGCAATATCCCCAAGCCGTCGGCTGGGCGATGGCATCGGCGGCAAAAGGCGATACACGGATCGCAGCAACCTGGTGTGGCGAAGGATCGACAGCGGAAGGTGATTTCCACTCTGCCTGCATGTTCGCCACCGTCTACCGTGCGCCCGTCATCCTCAACGTCGTCAACAACCAGTGGGCAATCAGCAGTTTCGCCGGGTTTGCAGGCGGCGATGAAACCACGTTCGCTGCCCGCGCTGTGGGTTACGGGATGGCAGGCCTGCGCATCGACGGCAATGATCCGCTGGCGGTTTACGCCGCAACCGCATGGGCCGCTGAACGCGCGCGGACCAACAAGGGCCCGACACTCATCGAACATTTCACCTACCGCGCCGAAGGACATTCGACGTCCGACGATCCGGGGCAGTATCGCAGCGCCAACGAAGGCGCGGCGTGGCCATTGGGCGATCCAATCGCACGGCTGAAAATGCATCTGATCGGGCTGGGCGAATGGGACGAGGATCGCCACGCCGCGCAGGATATCGAGCTTGCCGAACTGGTCAAATCGTC
>JANLWD010000164.1:0-5331 GCA_031364345.1 Sphingomonas sp. | reverse complement strand
CTCACCATCACGCCCCTGCTCGCGCGGATCGGCCATGATGTCGCGCGGCGCATCGAACTTCGCCACGACGTTGCCCTCGACGAAGACCAAAGGGTCGAAGCGCGCACGATTATCGTCGGTTTCGGGCGCGTCGGACAAATGGTTGGCGACATGCTCGACGCGCACCATCGCCCGTGGATTGCCATCGAAGCGGGCATCGACACTGTCATGGCGGCGCGGCGGATGGCGCGACCTGTTCGCTTTGGCGAAGCGGGCCGGCACGATGTGCTCGACGCACTCGGCATCGCTGCGGCATCGGCAATTGTTTTCACGATGGACGACCCGGTGCAGACGCTGCGCCTAACCCGGCGGCTGCGCGAACGATTTCGCGATCTGACGATCATCGCGCGCGCTCGCGATGCCGACCATGCCGCTGCGCTCTATCGCGCCGGCGCAAGCGACGCTGTGCCCGAAACGCTCGAATCGTCACTGCAATTGTCCGAAGCAGTGCTGGTCGACCTCGGTGTCGCGATGGGTCCGGTGATTGCCTCGATCCACGAAAAGCGTGACGAACTGCGCGCCGCAATCAAGCATGCCGGCATGCTCGATGCCGCGCCAAAGCTCAAATCAAGCTGACAGCACAGCCTTCACTGCCGCAATCGCATCGCCTGCTTTCGATCCGTCGGGACCTCCGCCCTGTGCCATGTCGGGCTTGCCGCCACCCCCCTGCCCGTCAAGCGCGGCCACACCGACGCGGACGAGATCGACGGCGCTGAAGCGTGTCGTCAGGTCATCGGTGACCGCAGTCAGGATCGACGCCTTGCCATCGTTGACGGTGACAAATGCAATCACGCCCGATCCCATCCGCGTCCGGGCATCATTGGCAAGCCCGCGAAGGTCTTTGGGATCGAGGCCGTCAAAGCTCTGACCAAGGAACATGACGCCGCCAACGTCCTCGGGTTCGGCTGCTGCCGCACCGCCACCCAGCGCCGCGGCCTTCTTTGCTTCGGCAAGTTCCTTTTCGAGCCGCTTGACCGTGTCGGAAAGCGCAGCGACGCGCGCTGGCGCATCATCGGGGCTCGATTTCAGGGCAGCCGCGATCGACTTCAATCGGTCCTCACGTTCGGTCAGCCACAGTCGTGCCGCCTCGCCCGTCATCGCTTCGACCCGGCGGATACCGCTTGCAACCGCGCCTTCCGAAACGATCTTGAACAGCGCAATGTCGCCGAGCGCATTGACATGCGTGCCCCCGCACAATTCGACCGAATAATGTCCGGCATTCGCATCGGCCTTTGGCCCCATGCTCAGCACGCGGACTTCGTCACCATATTTCTCGCCGAACAGTGCCAGCGCCCCGGCGGCAACGGCGTCATCGGGCGTCATCAGCCGCGTCGTGACAGTCTCGTTCGCGCGAATTTCGGCATTCACTTCGCGCTCGATCGCGCTGATGTCATCAGCCGACAGCGCGCCTCCGTGCGAAAAATCGAAACGAAGCCGGTCTGGAGCGACCATGCTGCCCTTTTGCGTGACATGCGTGCCAAGCCGGTTGCGCAGCGCCGCGTGGAGCAGATGCGTCGCGCTATGGTTCGCGCGGATCCGGTCGCGACGCTCGGCGTCGACGGCAAGCCCGACGGTATCGCCTACACTGATCCTGCCGGTCTCGAGATTTACGTGATGCGCGTGCAACCGACCCAGCGGTTTCGATGTGTCTGTTACCACCGCGCGCAGCCCCGCATCGGTTGTGATCCGACCGGCGTCGCCCATCTGACCACCGCTTTCGCCGTAAAATGGCGTCTGGTTCGTTACGATAAACGCCGTCGCAGGTGCATCGAGCGATCGGCTCTCGACACCATCGACGAGGATCGCCAGCACTTCACCGACGCCTTCGTTCGATGTATAGCCTGTAAACTCCGTCGACCCCACCCGCTCTGCAATGTCGAACCAGACGTCATCGGAAGCTTTTGCTCCCGACCCCTTCCACGCCGCACGCGCCATCGCTTTTTGCCGGGCCATGCCTTCGTCGAAGCCTGCGCGATCGATGCCCAGCCCTTGCGCACGCAACGCATCTTCGGTCAGGTCATACGGAAAACCATAGGTATCATAAAGCTTGAACGCGACATCGCCCTGCAAGGTCGCGCCCACCGCCATGCCCGAGGTTGCTTCATCGAGTAGCTTCAACCCATTCTGCAACGTCCGCCGGAATTGCGTTTCTTCCTGCAACAACGTCGCTTCGACTGCCGCCTGCGCGCGCACCAACTCGGGAAATGCCCCGCCCATTTCGGCGACCAGCGACGGCACGAGCCGGTGCATCAGCGGATCCTTTGCACCCAAGATGTGCGCGTGCCGCATCGCCCGCCGCATGATCCGGCGCAGCACATAACCCCGCCCCTCGTTCGACGGCAGCACGCCATCGGCAATCAGGAACCCGGATGTCCGCAGATGATCGGCAATAACGCGGTGGCTCGCCTGATTGTCCCCGGTCGTCGCAGTCTTGGTCAGCTCACCACTTTCGGCAATCAGCGCCCTGAACGTGTCGGTGTCGTAATTGTCGTGAACGCCCTGCATGACAGCGGCAATCCGCTCCAGCCCCATGCCGGTGTCGATGCTTGGTTTGGGCAGCGCAACCCGGTCATCCGGCCCGCGCTGGTCATATTGCATGAAGACCAGATTCCATATCTCGACAAAGCGGTCGCCATCTTCGTCGGGACTGCCCGGCGGCCCCCCGGGAATGTGGTCGCCATGATCATAGAAAATCTCGCTGCACGGCCCGCACGGCCCGGTATCGCCCATCGACCAGAAATTATCCGACGTTGCGATGCGTATGATACGGCTGTCGGGCAGGCCCGCAATCTTGCGCCACAGGGCGTGTGCTTCGTCATCGGTGTGATAGACCGTCACGGTCAACTTGTCAGCCGGAAGGCCCCAATCGCGCGTCAGCAGCGTCCACGCATGATGGATCGCCTGCTCCTTGAAATAGTCGCCGAAGCTGAAATTCCCGAGCATTTCGAAGAAGGTATGATGCCGCGCGGTATAGCCGACATTGTCGAGATCATTATGCTTGCCGCCCGCGCGCACGCATTTCTGGCTCGACGCGGCGGTCTGGTAGGGCCGCGTCTCAAGCCCGGTAAAGAGATTCTTGAACGGCACCATCCCTGCGTTCACGAACATTAGCGTCGGATCATTATGCGGCACCAGCGGCGCGGATTGCACGCGCGCATGCCCCTGGGCTTCGAAATAATCGAGGAAACTGCGGCGGATGTCGTTGGTCGAGGTCATGTAGTGCGCTTAGGGGAGGGAGAGCGACGGCTCAAGCGGGTCATAAGTCAAAAGCAGCAACGCCTAAAATGCGCCGCCCATTCACGACCAAACGTTTCAACCCATCGTCCAAAACGCCGTAAAGATTATCTAAGTCCTCTTGTTCGCTAACGCCTTTTCGTGACCGTTCGATACCTCGTTCGATCTCCGACAGGCTTTCCGACACTTCCTTGGGAAGCAGAAGCAGCGCCGCCGCTACACCCTCGTCGAACCGACGTTTCGAAACTTGGTATCGCTCTCGCTGTGCGGCATCCTGTTCGTACGGGACATCGCGCCGAAGGATCACTTCATCGTACCAACGGCCAACGATTAATCTCATCTCGCTCAATGCACCCACCACATCGACATATGCAGCTAATCGCCGCTCCCATGTTTTTTCAGATTTGTAGCGGTTCAGAGCCCAAGTAACTGCCAAACGAGCAATAACTATCGCACCCACAAATTGAGTTATCAGTTTTGCAACTTCCAAAATTATCGTGTGAAGTGGAGTCATATCAATCCGCCGGATAATCGATGCTAGCCTGCGGCGTTGAAAACCATACCGGCCCCGCGTCGGTCATGTGGAAGCAATCCTCGATACGGATGCCGAATTTGCCGGGGAGGTAAAGACCGGGCTCGTTCGAGAAGCACATACCCGGCACCAGCTTGGTCATCTCGCCATGAACGAGATTGACCGGTTCGTGACCGTCCATTCCTATGCCGTGGCCGGTTCGGTGCGACAAGCCGGGGAGTTTGTAACGCGGGCCATAACCGAGCTTTTCATAATAGGCGCGAACGGCATCATCGACTGAGCCTGCTGTCCGGCCAATCTGTGCAGCAGCAAAAGCGATGCGTTGCCCTTCGCGCATATGGCCGAACACGCGTCGCTGTTCATCTGTCGCGCCGCCGAGGACGATGGTGCGCGAAACGTCCGATTGATAGCCGCCAACATTACATCCGCAATCCATCAGGATCGGTTCGCGCAGAGCCACGCGCTGCGGCTTGCCCGTTCCATGCGGATAGGCACTCGCTTCGCCGAGCAGGACAAGTGCAAACTCTGGTGTGCCGCCCAGCTTCGTCGTCGCGGCGTTGATCATTGCGCTGATCGCGGCAGGCGTCATGCCGGGCTCGATGCGCTCAATACTGTGGTTGATCGCCGCAACCGTGATGTCGGTCGCTGTCTGCATCAACGCTATTTCCGCAGGGGTCTTGATCATCCGGCACCCGCGCACGACGGCATTTGCCGATACAAACTTCGTCACAGGCAGCGCGCGGGCGAGGCCGTCACTTGCGAAGTAACGGACAGTTTCCTCGATCCCGATCGTACGCGTGTCGAGTTTGCGCGATTTGAGAAAAGCAACGACCTGAGCAATCGGGCTCTCATCTTCTTGCCAGACGCGGATTTCGGCTTGAACACCGAGCGATTCGCGGACCGAGGGCTCTTCAAAAAACGGCGTAACGATGCACGGATCACCTTCAACCGGGATCACCGTGCACGTCAGGCGTTCGCTTCGCCACCATTTCACACCAGTGAAATAATCGAGGCTCGATCCGGGTTCGATCAGGATTGCACCAACGCTGTTGGCACGCATCAGGCGCTGCGCCTTGACGATCCGCGCCGCTCGTCCGGTGCGCCCGATCGGCACGATATTGGCAGTCAGCGGGCGCAGATCAGCCGATGCCGCACTGGCGAATCGGGGCATCAGCGAAAGTGCGCCAAGGGTCGCAGCTGATGCGATGAGTGTCCGTCGGTCGATCATCGTACCATTCCCTCATTTCGCCGTCCGAGTGCCGCAAGTTCGCGAACGAGTTTTGCCGCGAGAATGGCTGTCATGTCATTGATGTCGCGCAGGGGATTGAGTTCGACGATGTCGGCCCCGACTAGCGATGCCGTCTGACGATCGAGCACGCGCAGGACGTCGCGAGTGGAAAGCCCGCCGGGTTCGATATGCGACACACCGGGCGCGACGCTGGGGTCGAAGCCGTCCATGTCGATACTGATGTATAGCGGGCCATCGAGAATCGGCACGCGTTCGACCGCGAAGTTGCGCATGTCGA
>JANLWD010000167.1:0-5618 GCA_031364345.1 Sphingomonas sp. | reverse complement strand
GAAGCACGCACCGTCGTCGATCCGGCGATCGTGGGTGATGCATCGGTCGCGCTGAAGTCGTTGCTCGCCGAATGAAACTGCAATGGCTTGCTGCCACATCATGCCAGCGCACGCGGATGATAACGATCAGACGACCGCTTATTCTTGGCTTGATGCTCATGCTTCCGGCCTGTGCGTACCGCAATAATTATCCGGTGACACAGGCGTTTCCGGTCGCAAAAGATGACCCGGCGGTGCTGCGGATCTATGTCGATGCCAATGGCACATTCTATCCGAACGGTTGGCGCGACAAATGTCCGGGCGGGTGCGCCAAACTCGATCGCGGTTTTTCCTTGTTGTCGACCAGTCTGACTGCGGCCGATTTTCGGGCACATATCGTCACCGACGAAAAACGACAGCTTGCCCTGATTGCCGACTATGTAGCGGCGCATCCGCGACTGTTTATCCTGATCCACGGGTTCAACACCGACGAAGATGACGCTCGCGAATCATATCGCCGTATCCGCGATCGGATCGCATTGAGCTCGAGCGACGGCATCATCGAATTTTACTGGGACGGGCTCGCCAAACGACCCTCAAAGGATGCTTTCAGCCTCGCGCCGCTCGCATTCTGGAAATCGGCAACGGGGAATAGCCAGACTGCCGGTTCGCGCGGTCTGCGACGGATTCTCGCACTCGCCAGCAACCGCGACATCTTCGTCGTTACGCATAGCCGCGGCGCATCGGTCGCGTTGAGTGCAATGTCGAATCCGCCTTACGACGACGGCTTTTTGACGAAAGCCGAACGCCTCGACTTTGATTTGACCGACGGAATCGACGGCAGCCCCAATTTCCTGCGACCAGCGCCGTTACCCGCCGACACCGGCAATCGCATCCGCTTGCTGATGCTGGCGCCGGCAATCGGGTGCATCGATTTCAGCCGCGCCGACGTGCGGCGACGCCCCGCCCGGATCATGCAAGCCGACGGCTGCGTCGATGTGCGGCCTTTGCGCCCGGAAATCAAATTCCTTGGCTACACGCTCAATGACAAGGACAGCGTCCTCGGCAAGTTCGTCCTGCCGTCGAACTGGTATAGTGCCACCGACTTCGGATTTAAGCCCGAACTCGGTGCAGCACTCGGCGCGCGGTGGGCCGTTTTGCGCCCGTTCCCGATCGCAAAGGCGCACGGCCATGATTTCGACTGTTATATTGCCGATCCCGAATTCGGCGACATGCTGTCTAAAGCGGGCGTTTCAGTGAAGGACAAACCATTGTTTTCGCCGCGCAAAGCTTGCGCGAAAACCGATAAAGCTCAGCGCAAGCCATAAGCATCGGCGAGGCGGTCGAGCGCGAGCGTCAGCACGACGCGGCCCGACCGGCTAGGCCATCCCATCGACTTTTCCGCCGTCGGCAGCGATTCGCCGGCACAAATGATCCGCCACAAAATATCGGAAAGTCCCCGTCCGACTTCGGCCATAGCACGATCGAAACGACGTTTCGCATCGATCTGTGCCGTCGTTGGATCGGATCCCGTCGGCGCGCCGCGCCGCCCACTGGTTAGCGGCGTTGCATCCCAGCGCATCGTCACGCGCGCACCGATTGCGGCCATTTCATAATCGGCACGCAATCGCTCGCCGGCTTCGAATTGCCGCGCATCGACCATGTTTCGCGCGCGAAGCCACGACAATGGCGATTCAGCGATATTGACCGATAGAGTTCGACCCGACAGCGCAACGGTCTCGATCAGCTCACGCAATTCCATTGTCGTTTCTCCTCGGCGATAAAAATTCACCTTGTCATCGACATCATGTTGTAGGACAGAATAAATCCTCTTTGGTTATTTCGGGACTACTTATGATAACCTGTATCCGTGAGGTTCGCCGGGCAAAGGGCCTGACATTGCTCGATGTTGCGCAACGATGCAGCCCCCCCACGACGGCTCAGACCATCGGCCGGCTCGAAACGGGTACGCGCACCGTATCGGTTGGCTGGCTGAATCGCATCGCTGCCGCACTCGATGTTGCTGCGGGCGATCTTGTCGCGATGCCCGATCATGCCGACCTTCCCGTTGCCGCGATCCTCGATGGCGACGGCGTCAATGCGCCGCGTCGTGACGCCGTCGTGACGCCGCCAGTGGCGGCC
Organism: Sphingomonas sp.; assembly: GCA_031364345.1. Taxonomy (GTDB): domain Bacteria; phylum Pseudomonadota; class Alphaproteobacteria; order Sphingomonadales; family Sphingomonadaceae; genus Sphingomonas_O. The sequence continues at coordinate 3,497 of JANLWD010000167.1, read as the reverse complement.
CCCGGCATGGTCGCGATTCAAGTTGAAACCAGCGTGGGGGATTACCGGTCCGGCGATACGATCTGGTGCCAGCGCGTTGCGCCCGCCGATTTTGGCATTCTGCTCAACCGCGATGTCCTGTTGCCGCGTCCGGCAGGTCGCTTTATTTTCGGGCGGCTCATCAATCGCGACGGGGCGATGCTACAGATCCTGCCGCTGGGTGCCGGCGGCAAGCAACAAGTGATTACCGATCCGCCATGGGCCGCACACGCCGTCCGCCTGATCCGGTCGCTTTAGCGGTGCCGCGTCTTCCCGAAGTCGCCCGAGCCGATGCCGACCCGTTCGTCGTGCGCTTATACGATACATTATTCGGCGATCGTGATCCGGTGACAGCGCCAGGCACCGCAACGGGAACCCCGGGGAATTGGTGGACAGTGTTCGCCAATTCCCCCGATACGTTCAAACATGCCGTCGCAGGCTTTCAATATTATCGGGCACCGGCACGTAAGCTCGACCCGAAATTGCGCGAACTGGCACAAATGCGTGTCGGCTGGGCCGGCGGGTCACGCTTCGTTTTTTCACAACATTGCAAGGCCGCACGTAGCGTGGGTTTGCCCGAGGCCAAGATCGAGGCAGTGCCGCATTGGCAAGTTTCTGAAGATTTCTCGGCCGTCGAGCGTGCGGTGCTCGCCTATGCCGATGCCATCGCCACCACTAACGGGCGTGTGGCCGATGGCGTATTCGAGGTGCTGCGCGCGGAACTCTCCGCCGAACAGATCATTGAGCTGACATATGTCGTTGCTTTATATGTCATGCATGCCGCGATGTCGCGCGCTCTTCGCCTCGAATATGACGACGGCCCAGATACGATTACCGAAGTTCCGGCACCTGCGGGCTTCGATCCGGACGTGATGGCAGTGGTCGATCGGTAAAGGGCATATGGCATGACACTCGAAATGATTTTCGGCCTCTGCACCGCTGTCGCGGTCGCTGGTTGGCTGGCGCTGTTGCTGGCACCGCTCTGGCCACCACGGCTTATTCAAGTTGCCCGGATCGCCGCGCTCGTCCTCGCCGTCATATATCTGATCCAGATGTTCACAACCACGCAGCCGGTCAATAATGGCAATTTTTCGACGCTTGCGGGCGTATCGGCGCTTTTTTCGCTCCCCGGAAATGTCATGCTCGGTTGGACGCATTTTCTCGCATTCGATTTGTTTGTCGGATCGTGGGAAGCCGAAGACGCAGCGCGCATCGGCATCGCGCACTGGGCGCTCGTCATTCCGCTGATCCTTACGTTCCTGATCGGTCCGGTCGGGTTGCTGACTTATGCGGTGATCCGCACCATTCACCTTTGGCGTCGCCATGGACGCCTGCTATGACATTGCCATGAGCTATCACCATCTGGCGCTCGCAACACGCGACATGGCCGCAATCCATGCTTTTTACGAAGGAGTGATGGGCTTCGATCTCGTCAAAGTCGAAGTCGCGCCAGTGATGCAGGGCGGTTGGGCAAAGCATTTCTTTTACCGGATGGACGGGAACGACAGCAGTTTCGTGGCATTTTGGGAACTGCACGATGTCCCCGGTTGCAACACGTTCGAAACCGACTTGTCAAAAGCGGCGGGTGTTCCCGATTACATCAACCACATCGCCTTTTCCGTGCAATCGCCCGAGGCGCTCGACGATCGACGACAGCGCTGGATCGACGCGGGGCATGACGTAATCGAAGTCGATCACAATTGGTGCCGGTCGATTTATACGCGTGATCCGAACCATAATATCGTCGAATTCTGCCTGACCACAGACAGCTTCTCACCCGACGACCGGGCGACTGCGCTGGCCGCACTAACGACCACGACAGCCGATTTTTCACCGCCCCCCGCACGCGTCAAGCAGCATAAGGCCGCCGCAACCGCGTCGCCGGTTACCAGTCTGGATCATCCATCCACGGACTGAAATGCGGCAGGTCATCCGTCACGCGGTCTGGATAGATTGCGGTCCGCTTTTCAAGGAATGATGCAACACCTTCGGCCGCGTCACCGCTGCTGCCGCGCGACCAGATCATGCGGCTGTCGAGGCGATGTGCGTCCATCGGATGCGCTGCGCCCATCATTCGCCACATCATGTTTCGCGTCAGCGCGACCGACACCGGCGCACTGTCCGCCGTCAGTTCATGCGCGAGCGAACGCGCCGCATTGATCAGATCACCAGGAGCATGCACGCTGCGCACGAGGCCGCCTTGCAACGCTTCGTCCGCCCCGAATACGCGCCCCGAATAGGACCATTCGAGTGCTTTCCCGATGCCAACGAGCCGTGGCAGGAACCAGCTCGACGCTGCTTCGGGCACGATGCCGCGCCGTGCAAAGACGAAGCCAAATCGTGCCGCATCACTTGCCAGCCGAAAATCCATAGGCAATTGCATCGTTGCCCCGATGCCGACGGCGGCACCATTGATCGCCCCGATCACCGGTTTTTTGCAGGAAAAAATGCGTAGTGTCAGGCGGCCGCCATTATCACGCACACCGGGATGCGAATAATCGACGCTACCATCGGCATTGATCGGTGATCCTTGTTCGATTTTGTCGAGCCGTTTTGCATAGTCGAATGTGGCATTGCCGCCCGCCAGATCGGCACCTGCACAAAACGCCCTGCCCGCGCCCGTAACGATAACTGCACGGACAGCATCGTCGGCATCGGCACTGTCGAATGCCGCGATCATTTCGGTCATCATTTGCGGCGTAAACGCATTCATCCGATCGGGCCGATTCAGCGTCAGCGTGAAAATGCCGTCTGCAATATCGGTCTTGATCGTTTCAAACATGGTTTCGTCCCATTGATCCGGCGAATTTGCCCGCAGGATTTTTCCTCAAAGCATTTGCCGATCGATCGTGCAGGTTGGAGATTAAAGCAAAGGTCAAAAAAAGCCCCGACAGATCGCTCTGCCGGGGCTGGTTTTCACGATCGGTAAATCGCCTAGTTACGATTGCCGAGGAAGCTCAGCAAGAACTGAAACATGTTGATGAAGTCCAGATAGAGCGACAGTGCGCCCATAATCACAGTTTTTCCAACCATGTCTGTGCCGGCCACATAGGCATACATCGACTTGATCCGCTGCGTGTCATAGGCGGTCAGACCGGCAAAAATCAGCACGCCGAGCGCACTGATCGCAAGGCCCATCGGGCCCGACTTGAACACAAATGCGTTGAGCAAGCTCGCAACGATCAGGCCGACAACGCCCATGATCAGGAACGAACCCATGCCCGACAAGTCACGCTTCGTCGTGTAGCCGAACAAGCTCAAGCCGGCGAACGCTGCTGCGGTTGCAAAGAATGCCTGCGCAATCGACGTTCCCGTGTAGACGAGGAAAATCGCCGACATCGACAGTCCCATAACGACGGCAAAGGCCCAGAAAACGGCCTGCGCAGTTGCGGTCGACATTTTGTTGATGCCGAAGCTCAGGGCGAACACAAAGCCAAGCGGTGCGAGCATGATAACCCACTTCAACGGCGTATTCAGCA
>JANLWD010000140.1:0-12365 GCA_031364345.1 Sphingomonas sp. | reverse complement strand
GCGCACCGGCCTGTCGCGTGGCATGCGTGCCGGGCTGGCGCGCGAGGCCGCATTATTTGCCGAAGCGATTGTCGACCCCGATGGCGGGAAAACCGGCATCCGCCAGTTCATGGACAAAGTCAGCCCGCCGCTGCCGGTGCGTCGCGACGGTGTCTGGATCGATGCCGAACACGCCACGCGCGGCAAAGTGCTCGAAGCGGCGGGTGACTTGCTGCCGGTTGGCGCACCATTCTTTCCCGGCGTTACCGCAATTCCCGAATGGCAATATGCGTTCGGCATCACGCGCGATGCCGATACCGGCGCTCCCCGCTTTGGTCCGCCGGCAAGCCACGAACGCGAACTGATCGTCAAAGTGCCCGAGCCTGCGCCGAACGAAGCATTGCTTTACATGCTGACCAGCGAAGTCAACTTCAACGACATCTGGGCGCTGACGGGCATTCCGGTGTCGCCGTTCGATGCGCATGAAGAAGATGTGCAGACGACCGGATCGGGCGGCATTGCACTTGTCGCGGCGCTGGGCAGCGAGACGCGCGCAGAGGGACGCGTCAAAGTCGGCGATCTCGTCACTGTCTATTCGGGGACGAACGATCTGCTCAACCCGCAAGTCGGCAACGACCCGATGTATGCGGGCTTTTCGATTCAGGGTTATGAAACCGAAACCGGCAGCCATGCGCAATTCCTGACGGTGCAGGCCCCGCAGATGCACGCGATTCCGCCCGACCTGACGCTCGAGCAGGCGGGCAGCTATGTCTTGAATCTGGGCACGATCTCGCGCTGTTTGTTCACGACGTTGCAGATTGCGCCGGGGCGTACGCTATTCGTCGAGGGCGCGGCGACCGGGACCGGGCTCGATGCGCTGCGCTGTTCGGTGCGCACCGGGTTGCAGGTCACGGGCCTCGTTTCCTCGGCTGAGCGTGCAGCGTTCATCACCGGACAGCAGGGAGCGACGGGCGCAATCGACCGCAAGGATGCGCGCTTTGCCGCGCTCTATACGACGGTGCCCGAAGAAGCGTCGGCGGCGCGTGCGTGGGAAGCGGCGGGTGCGCCGCTGATTGCCGAATATCAGGCACTGAACGGGGGGAAGCTGGCGGATTATGTCGTCAGCCATGCCGGCGAAACTGCGTTTCCGCGCAGTTTTCAACTGCTCGCACCCGGCGGCACGCTGGCATTTTACGGCGCATCGTCGGGTTATCATTTCAGCTTCATGGGCAAGGTCGGCTCGGCATCCCCCGAAACCATGCTGCGCAAGGCCGACCTGCGCGGTGGTGAAGCGGTATTGATCTATTATGGCCCGCGCTCGACTGATCTGCTCGACGAGACCGGGCTGGAAATGATCGAGGCCGCAAGGCGTTTCAATGCGCGCACGGTGGTTGCGACGACGACCGACGGCCAGCGCGAATTCCTGCAATCACTGGGGCTCGAGGACGCGATCGCGGGGATTGTCAGCCTCGAGGCGATCCGGCGGCGCGAAGGCGCCAATTTCCTGTGGCCCGACACGATGCCGCGCCTGCCCGATGCGAAAGGCGATATCGAAGTCTTCAAGGCTGCCGTCCGCGATTATCAGGACCGCGTGATGAAGCCGTTCGGTTCGGCCATCGGCAAGATCCTGCGTTCGCCCGACAATCCGCGGGGCAGCCCCGATCTCGTAATCGAACGTGCAGGCCAGGATATGCTGGGTGTCTCGACCTCGCTGGTCAAACCGTTCACGGGCCGCGTCATTTTCGCCGAGGACATGGCCGGGCAGCGGTTTACTTTTTACGCGCCGCAAGTCTGGACGCGCCAGCGCAGGATTCTGATGCCCACTGCGTCGATCCTCGGCACACATTTGTGCAATGCTTATGAAGTCAGCCGGATGAACGACATGATTGCCGCGGGCCTGATCGAAGTGACCGAGCCGCAGGTCGTGCCGTGGAGCGGATTGCCCGAGGCGCATCAGGCGATGTGGGAAAACCGCCATTCGGGCGCAACCTATGTGGTCAATCATGCCCTTCCCGAACTCGGGTTGCGCAGCCGCGATGCCCTGCTCGAGGCGTGGGCGGCAAGCGACAGGCCACCCGATGGTTGATCGCGCATAAATTTTGCGTCAGGCGCAAACACGTCGTCCGCCCTCCCCAGGCACGAAAAGCTGAAATGCCGGAACATGATCCGGCCGGCCGCGAGGGCGCGGACGCATAAAGGGAGCATAATATGGCCAAGGCGAAAACGGTATCGGTCCCCACCGGCGGCGGGCGACTGGCAGGCAAGATCGCGGTCGTGACCGGTGCGGCGGGCAATCTGGGCGGGTATATCGTCCGGCACTATCTTGCCGAAGGCGCCACTGTCGTGATGACCGGGCGCACGGCCGAGCGAACCGATGCCGCCGCCGCTGCGATCCGTGCTGAAACCGGCGTCGATGCCGCGCGGCTGGGAACCGTCGTGCTCGACGGGGGCGATCCGCAATCGGTGCGCGACGGAATTGCCGATGTGGTCGCGCGGTTCGGACGCGTCGACATTCTCGTCAACAATGCCGGCTCGGCGGGTCCAAAACAGCCGATCGAGCAATTGCCGCTCCACAGCGAAGAACTGGTCGCGCTGCAAAAACGCGGCTCGACCGACACCGAAACCGTGGGCGATGCGATGCGCAACATTTTCGGCGTTGCGTGGAACGTCGCGCGTGCGGTCGCGCCGGTGATGCGCGAGGGCGGGTCGATCATCAATGTCTCGACCATTTTTTCGCGAACGCCTTATTACGCGCGCGCAGCTTATGTCGTGCCGAAAGCAGCGATGAACGCCTGGTCACGCGAGCTCTCGCTCGAGCTTGGGCCGCGCGGCATCCGCGTCAATCTGGTTTTTCCGGGCCCTATTGAAAGCGAGCGGATCCGATCGGTCTTTGCCACAATGGACACGATGCGCGGCGACGCAGCGGGGACGACGGCGGACCAGTTTTTCGACATGATGTCGCTCGAACGCGCGACCGGTGGCAATGCCCGGGCGAAAACGTTTCCGACGCCGACCGACATTGCCACGACTTGCGTTTTCCTCGGCAGCGACGAATCCGCTGCCTACAACGGCCATGACTTCGAAGTCACGCACGGCATGACAGTGCGCAAGGAAGCACGATCGACCTATTTATCGCGGCCGACGATGCGGTCGATGGACGGGGCGGGGCTTGCGGTCCTGATCGCCGCGGGTGACGACTGGCGCGAAGCACTCGAAATTGCCAACATCCAGATTGCGTGCGGTGCGCGCGTGCTGCTCGGTCTGACGCGCCAGGCTGACGTCGCGGTCGCCCAGGCCCGGGCAAAAGCCGAAGGTGCCGATGACCGGCTGAACATCGTCCGGTTCAATCGCCGCGAGCCGGCTGCGATGGAAGCGGTGCTTGACGCCTTTACGCAGGAACATGTCGCGATCACGGGTGCGGTGTTCATGCCCGTGCTGAGTGCGGGCGAACTGGTCGGCGATCTGGTCGATGCCAGCGACGAAGACGTTGCGCGGTTCATGGATGTCGAACTGACCGGCAACATTGCGCTTGCCCGCACGCTCAGCCGTTACTGGAAACGCAACGACAATTTGTTGCAGGAACCGCGCTATGTTTTTCTGTCGAACCCGACTGATGCAAAGGGCGACGTCTATGCGCACACGCTGCGCGCGGCGACCGAACAGCTGATCCGTATCTGGCGTGACGAATCCGAAATCGACGTCGCACACGGACGGCGGCGGCAAGCCGAATGGGGCAATCAGATTGTCCGTTTCGGCAATGCCGAGGCGGAAAATACCCGTTTTACCGCCGGACATGCCGCACGTATCCTGCTCAAGGAAAACAAGATTCGCGAAGTCACGCTCTATGTGCCGGGCAATATCGGCGAAGCGACGGGCTCTCGCAAAGCAATGCCGGGTTTCAGCGAGAACATCACCGGCCTGCATCTGGGCAAGGTTGCCCTGATCACCGGCGGATCGGCGGGTATCGGTGGACAGGTGGCGCGGCTGCTCGCGCTGGCCGGCGCGCGTGTCATGATGGTTGCGCGGCGCGAAAGCGAATTGGCCGTGGCGCGTGCACGCATCGTCAGCGAGCTTGAGGACATCGGCTTTGCCGGCGTCGAACGGCGTGTCCAGACGCTCGCCAATGTCGACGTTGCCGATTTCGCATCGTTGAAAGGTGCGGTCGACGCGACGCTCAAGGCATTCGGCCGGATTGACTATCTGATCAACAACGCTGGCGTTGCGGGTGCCGAGGACATGGTCGTCGACATGAGCGTGGATGCGTGGAATTACACGCTCGATGCCAATCTGGTGTCCAATTACGTCATGATGCACCATGTGGTGCCGCTGATGAAACGTCAGGGATCGGGCTATGTGCTCAATGTCTCATCCTATTTCGGTGGTGAGAAATTCCTTGCCGTCGCCTATCCGAACCGCGCCGATTATGCGGTATCGAAATCGGGACAGCGCGCGATGGTCGAATCGATGGCGCGCTATCTGGGCCCCGAAGTGCAGTTCAATGCGATTGCGCCCGGCCCTGTCGATGGCGACCGGCTGGCGGGTACGGGTGGCAAGCCCGGCCTGTTCGAACGGCGCGGCAAGCTGATCCTCGAAAACAAGCGGCTGAATGCGGTTCATGCTGCGGTCGTGAAATCGTTGCGGCGCGGGGTGCGCGTCGAAGCGGTGCTGACTCGGCTGGCGCGCAACGATACGGTGCGGATGTCGCACGATACCAATAATCCGCGCGAAATTCGTGACCTTGCGCTTGCCTGTGCGCGCGAAGGCGACGGGGTGTGCACATGGGATCAGTATCTGCTGACGCCTCCGATCGCCGCTGCGCTGGTGTCGCGTTTGCGCCAGGGTGGTTATTTCCTCGATGCGCCGGGCTGGGCCGATCGCGCCGACACGCCTGAAGCCAATGGCGGCTGGCTGCTCCGTTCGCCGCCGGCAGATGCGCCATTCCTTCCCGCCGACAAAATCGCAGCCGAAGCGGCCAAAGTCGGCAGCGGCGTCCTGTCGAAACTGCATCTGGGCAAAATGCCGACCGAAACCGATGTCGCCCAGGCAACGGTGTTTTTCCTCGCCGACCGCGCAGCATCGGGCGAGACGTTCATGCCGTCGGGCGGCCTGTCGGTCGAACGATCGACCACCGAACGCGAATTGTTCGGCAGTCCGAAACAGGAACGGCTCGACCAGATGCGCGGACGCACCGTCTGGATCATTGGCGAACATCTGGTCGATTATATTGCCGAAACCGCACGCGCATTCATCGACGAATGTCATGTCGCGCGCGTTGTCCTGATCACGCGGTCGGCCGAGGGTTATGACGCACTGAAAGCGTCACTCGATGATGTGGCTGCGGGCATGCTCGAATCGATCGTTTGTGCCGATGCCGTCGAAGCGGCGATGGACAGCGCGATGGTGCAGTGGGGACGGCCGACGACGATCCTGTCGACGCCATTCGAAGCGCTGCCGCAAAAGCTGTTTGCGCTCGACGATCCACTCGATCCCGCCGGGTTCCGCCTCGTTGTTGCCAACAATCTGACCAATCATTTCCGCGTTGCGCGAAAAGCGTCGCTTTATGATGAATGCCAGTTGGTGCTTGCGTCGCCCGATGTGCCGATGGGCAACAAGAGCCCGGCTTTCGCACTCGCCAATTTCATCAAGACGACACTCCATGCCTTTACGGCGACGCTTGCGGTCGAAAACGAACGGCTGGTCCATGACGTGCCCGTCAATCAGATCAACCTGACCCGGCGCGTGCAATCCGAAGAGCCGCGCGACCTCGACGAGCATCTTGAAGAAGTCAAACGCTTTGCCCGTGCGGTGTTGCTGCTCGGCGCGCCACTTCCCGATGCCGAGGACTCGCGCTATCGCGCACGCATCTATCGCGGGATGTCGATGACGGTCTGATGCAATATCTCAGTTTTGAAAAATCAATCGAAGCACTTGCGGTCAAAGCAGCGATGCTGCGCGAGGGCGACGGCAGCGCGGCCGAAGCGGCAATGCTCGAAGAGCGTGCCGAGCGGCAACTGGTCGATCTTTATGCGCGGTTGACGCCGTGGCAGCGCACACAGGTTGCCCGCCATCCCGATCGCCCGCACTTCCGGCATTTCGTCGAAGGGCTGTTCGACGCCTTCACGCCGCTTGCCGGCGACCGCGCCTTTGCCGACGATAAAGCGATCATTGGTGGCTTTGCTCGGTTCGAGGGCCGACCGGTGGTCGTCATCGGTCATGCCAAGGGCGAAGATACGGCAACGCGGATCGAGCATAATTTCGGGATGGCGCGGCCCGAGGGCTATCGCAAAGCAATGCGGCTGATGGATCTGGCTGACCGATTCGGCCTGCCGGTCATCACGCTCGTCGATACGCCGGGAGCGTTCCCCGGCATCGATGCCGAAGCACGCGGCCAGGCCGAAGCGATCGCGCGCAGCACGGATAAATGCCTGTCGCTCGGCGTGCCGATGATTGCGGTGATCGTCGGCGAAGGCGGATCGGGCGGCGCAATCGCGCTTGCGGCGGCAAACCGTGTCCTGATGCTCGAACATGCCGTTTATTCGGTGATTTCGCCCGAAGGATGCGCCTCGATCCTGTGGCGCGGGGCCGATCGTGCGCCCGATGCCGCCGATGCGATGAAGATCACGGCGGCTGATCTCCTGAGGCTTGGGGTGATCCACCGGATAATCTATGAGCCAAAAGGTGGTGCCCACCGTGACCATGGCGGCGCGATCATGCGCTTGTCGGCGGCGCTTCGTGACGAACTCGATGGTCTGGCATCGCTCAGCCGCGACGCACTGCGCGCCGATCGCCGGGCATTTTTTCTCCAGCTCGGCCAGGCGGGCATCGGGTCGGAATTGCTGTAAGCGGATCGCCGGCGTCGAACCGCCGGTGGCTTGGGGAGTGCAGCGCGTGTCAAATCCAGTGGTGATCGATACGGCTGCGGAGATTTTGCGGGGCGGCGCGTGGTTTCAGACGCTTTCGCCGACAATTCAGCAACAGATAATCGACGCCGGCGCGATCCGGATGTTTTCGCCGGCGCAACGGCTGTTCACCAGTGGCGACGGGCCCAGCGGGCTTCACGCGGTTTTGACCGGCGAAGTCCATGTCGGCGGCACGAGCATGGGCGGCAACGACGTGATCATGGCAATCATCCGCCCCGCCGAATGGACCGGATTTCTGGCGTGCCTCGACGGCGGGCCGCATCTTTATTCGGCAGTCGCCGTGACCGCAGCGACGATTTTCTGTCTGTCGCCGGCAGCCGTCGCTGCAATCTTTGAAACCGATGTCGCGACATATCGATTGCTGCAGGCACCCGAGCTCAGCGCCGCGCGCAAATTGTCGCATTTCGTGATCGAGGATATGGGCTTGCCGCTGGCGCAGCGCGTGGCGTCGCGACTCGCGGATCTCGGGCGCTGGGCATATGGTCCGGCCACAGGCCCCGTCGCCGTCCTCGATCACGTCAGTCAGGAAGAACTGGCGATGTCGGTCCACGCCTCGCGGCAAAAAGTGAACATGATCCTGCGCGATCTCGCTGCCCAAAATCTGATCGAAATCGGTTATGGCCGCATTCGCGTGCTCGACAGTGCCGCGCTCGATGCTTTTGCCCGTGACGCGACACCGCGCAAATTGTCGCGATGACGACATTGTCTGCGCGCCATCGGGTGTAGCTTGTCCAGGTTCGTGAAGGGCATCACATGAAAATCATGGCAGTATTTGCGCTGGCACTTGCGGCTACGACTGCGGCGACATCTGCAGCATTGTCTGCGGCCGTGCCGCGCATCGATCCAGCGCGTTTTGCGACGACGCCGGTGGCGCTCGCGCCGGGGATCGAGGGCGTCGTGATCGCTGTGCCATCGCGCAATCCGGTCGATTACGGGCCGGCGATGCGTGGTGATCTTGGCACGACCGTGATGTTGATGGCGCAGCTGTTTTTGCCGTCGCCAGCCAAAATGCAGAGAGCGGCCGTGATCATCGTGCCGGGCAGCGGTGGGATCGGCCCGCATCATCTGGTGCAGGCGCGTGCGCTCGTCAGTGCGGGGTTTGCCGTTCTCCTCCTCGACCCATTTCATGCACGCGCGATTGACGACACGATCGCCGATCAGGGGCGGCTGACCTGGGCGGCAAGTGCGTATGATGTGCATGCCGCGCTGGCGTTTCTGCGGGCGCGCGATGATATCGATCCGCGGCGGATCGGTGCCGTGGGCAGCAGCCGTGGCGGTACCGCTGTCATGATGGCCACAGCGGCGCCTTTTTCGGATGCGATCGCCGGGCGCGGACGCGGCCTTCGCGCGGTGGTTGCGGGTTATCCGTGGTGCGGAACACAATTTCATTCGGCACGGTTGGCAAAACGCGCTGCAGTTCTGGTGATGCAGGGCGACCGCGACGACTGGGTCTCGGTCCAGCAATGTCAGGACGCCGTGCACGCGGCGGCATTGGCGGGGGGCAATGCCCGCATGAAGATTTTTGACGGCGCGCTGCATGCGTTCGACCGCGCCGATGTGCCGCCGACGCGGATCGAAAATGCGCTGACCTCGACGATTTTTCCCACCATCTACATGGATGATGCCGGTCGTTATTTCGATCCGCGTACGGGCGCGGTCGACGGCGCGCTGACTGCGGGTGATTTTGCCAGGCGCGCCGTGGCAGGCGGTTTTCTGCACCGGGGCGTGACCATCGGGTCGACGGGAGCTCAGGCCGACGATTATGTCCGCGAAATGGTCGATTTCCTGAAAACCGAATTGAAATAACCACACAATGTCATCCGCACGACAAACCGCGCCGCAACAACAACCTATGGATGACGCAACAGGGGAGTTTTCGATGACGATGGCTTTGATCAGATTTGCGACGACGGCAGCGTTGATAACCGCACAAATCGCGCCCGTGATGGCACAGCCGGTGCCAGTTTCGCCGCCCGCGCCGGTTCAGGATCGTCCGCAAATTTCGCCGCCGCGGCCGTTGCCGCAAATCCAACCACCGCGCCCGGTTGGGCCCGTGCCGGTTCGACCGGTGCGCCCGATCACCGTGCCGCCGATCGTTGACCGCCCGCAAATTTCGCCGCCCATCTATGCCGATCGCAATTTTGCCGGTGTCATCCGGTGCGAATCGCGGCGCAATCGTCGCCATCAATGCAATGTCGAAACTGGCGGCCGCGTCGAAATGGTCCGCGCGCTGTCGGGCGATTGCCGGCGCGGCAATTGGGGCTTCACGCGCCGCTACATCTGGGTCGAACGCGGGTGCCGCGCCGATTTCGGCTATGGTTATGCCAATACCGGCACGCCCTATCCGATGCCCCAGCCACAGCCCGAACGAAGCCGTGGGCCAAGCACCGGCGCGGTCATTGCTGGCGTCGTCGTTGCGGGTGGCCTGATCGCGCTTCTCGCCAGCCGCAAGAAAACATCCGCGCCGGCAACGTCGGCCACGCCGGTTCCGCAAAACTATCCCGCGGGCCCGCCAGCGACGCTCAGCGCGGATCTTTCGTCGGTGCCGAGTGCGGCGCGATCATCGGTGCAAAACTGCATGTTCGATGCCGCGCGCCAGATTGGCGTCACGGGCGGAACCAAGCTGCGCTTTGACCGGACGACATCGCTTGAGCCCGGAAACGGCGGCTGGCGATTGCGTGCGGCGATGACGGCCAGCTATCCCGACGGTGACCGATCGCTCGAGATGTATTGCCGCGCGACGCCGACAAAGATCGTCCAGCTCGACTTTTCATAAACCGACAGCGTCCGGTCCGGCGGGCCCTTTGCCGTCGAGCGTCGATCGCTGTAGTGCCGTGGTGATGATTGCCTCGCTGCGTGCTGCCATGTCGGGAAAACTGCTGACGGCCGATGCCGACACCGCGCCCTATCTGCTCGACTGGCGCAAAGTCTGGCGCGGGACAGCGATCGCGGTTGCGCTTCCCGACAGTGTTGCTGACGTCGCGGCCGTCGTCGGTTGGGCCGCGGCGAACGGTGTCGCCGTTGTGCCGCAGGGCGGTAATACCGGGCAATCGGGCGGATCGGTGCCGCGACCCGACGGGACCAACATCGTTCTGTCGCTCGCACGACTGAACCGCATCCGCGCGATCGACGCCGCGAACAACACGATGACGGTCGATGCGGGATGCATCCTGCAACCGGTGCAGGACGCAGCGGCAGTGGCCGGGCGATATTTCCCATTGAGCCTCGGCGCAGAAGGGTCGTGCACCGTCGGAGGCAATCTGGCCACCAATGCCGGCGGCACGGCCGTGCTGCGTTACGGCAATGCGCGCGATTTGTGCCTTGGCCTCGAAGTCGTGACGGCAAAGGGCGAAATCTGGGACGGGCTTCGCGGTCTGCGCAAGGATAATTCGGGTTATGATCTGCGCGATCTCTTCATCGGGTCGGAAGGGACATTGGGAGTGATCACCGGCGCAGTCCTCAAACTATTTCCACCCCCACCCGAACGCGCAACGGCTTTTGTCGCAGTCGCCTCGCCGCATGATGCGCTCGCGCTGTTCGACATGCTCCGTGCACGGCACGACACGGACCTGACGGCGTGTGAATTGATGTCGGACGCCTGCCTTGGCCTAGTGCTGGCGCATGTCGATGGGACGCGGCATCCGCTGGCGGCGCGCGCGCCGTGGTATGTGCTTGTCGAACTTAGCGGCACTGACGTGCGTCCCGCACTGGAGTCGAGTCTGGGTGAAGCGCTCGGGGCTGGCGCGATCATTGATGCAACGATTGCCGATACCATCGCTCAGGCCCGCGCATTGTGGCAATTGCGCGAAGCGATTTCCCCGGCTCAGGCAGCGGACGGCGGCGGGATCAAGCACGATCTTGCCGTGCCGGTGTCGCGCGTTGCCGATTTCGTCGACGAAGCGCACGCCGCCGTTGCCGCGGCTTTCCCCGATATGCGCCCCGTCACTTTCGGGCACATGGGCGACGGTAATCTGCATTATAATTTCTCGTCGGCACCGGGCGCGGATCAGGCCGCTTTTCAGGCAATGGCGCCGTGCCTGAATGGCATCGTCCACGACATCGTCCGTCGTTATGGCGGCACGATTTCGGCCGAACACGGGCTCGGCGTACTGCGCCGCGACGAAGCCGACGCGCACCGCTCTATGGTAGAACGCGGTCTGATGCTTTCGATAAAAACTGCACTCGACCCGCAAGGCATCATGAACCCCGGCAAGATGCTGCCATGACCCGTCCTGTCGCGGCGGCACCGCGCAAGCAATCGATCCTCTTTGTGCTTGTTACGATTTTCATCGATGCCATCGGGTTCGGGCTGATTATGCCCGTCCTGCCGCAATTGCTGATGCGCGTCGGTGCGATCGATCTGCCGCACGCAATCGAAGTCGGCGCGTGGATGGGCCTCGTCATGGCGATCGCTTCGTTCGTTGCGGCGCCGGTGCTCGGTAATCTCAGCGACCGTTTCGGGCGGCGGCCAGTCCTGTTGTGCTCGCTTGCCGGCCTCGCTGTCGATTATATGTTTCTGGCGCTGGCGCACACATTGCCGCTGATTTTTATCGGCCGGACAATTTCGGGCATATTCGGCGGCAGTTATTCGACCGCGATGGCAGCACTTGCCGATACGACGCCGCCCGATGGACGCGCGCGGACTTTTGGTTTCGTCAGCGCGGCGTTCGGCGTCGGTTTCGTGCTGGGGCCAGCGATCGGCGGACTGCTCGGTGAATATGGCGACCGTGCGCCGTTCGTGGCGGCGGCGGCACTTGCGGGCATCAATTTCGTTTATGGCCTGGTTGTTTTTCCCGAAACGCTCAAACCCGAAAACCGGCGCGCGTTTACGATTGCCCGCGCCAATCCGCTGGGCGCGTTGCGCGTCGTGCGCTCGCTTCCGGGCATGGGTGCGGCCGCGCTCATCCTGACGCTGTGGCAAGTTTCGAGCCTGGTGTATCCGATGACGTGGAGTTTTTATGCGATTGCCCGTTTCGGCTGGTCCACGTCACTGATCGGGATCAGCCTTGCCGTGGTCGGCATCACGATCGCACTGAGCCAGACGTTTATCACGGGGCCGATGGTCAAGCGATTCGGCGAGCGCGATGCCGCCACGATCGGCCTTGTCGCTGCGATCGGCGGCTATGTCAGTTATGCGCTGATGACCGAAAGCTGGATGGCATTTGCCGCGATGCTGTTCATCGCGTTGCAAGGGCTGGTCCAGCCGAGCCTTATGGCAATGCTGTCGCGCCGGGCAACGCCCGAAACGCAAGGCGAAGTGCAGGGCATTTCGGCCATGGCGCTGGGATTGGGGTCGATCGTCGCGCCGCTTGTCCTGACGCGGCCGATGGCATGGTTTACCGGGCCCGATGCGCCCTTTTATTTTCCCGGCGCACCGTTCGTCGTTGCCGCGGGATTTGCGATCATGACCATGATCCTGCTGCGGCGGATGCCACGGGCAGTAGCGAGCGAAGCGCAGGCGTGATA
>JANLWD010000131.1:0-4314 GCA_031364345.1 Sphingomonas sp. | reverse complement strand
TCCTGATCTCGCTTTGACCGAAGTTTTACAAGGGGTGCGCGAAGAGCGGCATTTTCAGACCATCCTGCGCCTGATGAACACTGTCGATGTCATGCCAACCACTGGTCCAAAAATCGCCGTTTTAGCGGCCCGAAATTATCGTATGTTGCGTGCAAAGGGCATTGCCGTGCGCAAGACCATCGATACGCTGATCGCGACGCGGTGCATATTGGATGGCCACGAACTCCTGTACAGCGACCGGGATTTCGATCCGTTTGTCGAGTATTTGGGATTGCGCGTCGTTGCGGCTTAACCAACCCGCCCCACGCTCCCCCGCACCACAAGTTCATGCTGCAAACGGCGGTGTTCGACGCCATCGACCTTTTCGAAGAGCAGGCTTGCGGCGGCATAAGCCAGGTCGCGGGTTGGTTGCCTGATCGTCGTCAGCGGGGGCCAGACGAGTTGCGCAAGGGGAGTGTCGTCAAAGCCTGCCACCGACAAATCTTCGGGGAGGCGCAATCCCCTCGCGTGGGCGACGGTCAGTACCCCTGCGGCCATGTCGTCGTTGCTCGCAAAGATCGCGGTCGGGCATACTGGTTGAGACAGCAAGGCATTTGCCGCCGCCACGCCACTCGCGAAATCAAATTCGCCGGGGTGGACGAGGCCAGGTTCATAGCGGATGCCCGCGCGGTCAAGAGCGCGGCGGTAGCCGAAGAGACGTTGTTCACTCGCCATATGATTGGGGTGGCCGACGACAAAGCCGATGACGCGGTGACCGAGATTGATGAGATGCGTCGTCATGTCGTCCGCCGCCTGGGCATCGTCCATATAAACCGATGAAGTCAGCGCATGGTTTGTCCCCGGCGAGATGCGGACGAAGGGGATGCCGCGCCGTTCGAGCTCGGCCAGCACGGCTGCGCAGTCGGTAACAGGCGAGGACAGGATGATGCCGTCGACACGCGTTTCGTCAATCAGGCCACCGACTTCGGCGACAATGGTTTCGGAGGCGACATCGGCAGGCTGGGCTAGCATGCGCACATCTTCGTCGCGGCATCTTGCCCACACGCCTTCCTGAATGGCGTGGATGTAATAGGGCGAGTGATTGTCGTAAATCAGCGCGATCTGGTGCGATCGGTGTCCGGCGAGGCTACGGGCGGCGATGCTGGGACTGAACGCCATCGCGGCCATCGCGGCTTCGACTTTTTCACGCGTTAACTGCCGGACATAGCGTTCCTTGTTCAGGACGCGGCTGACGGTCTTGATCGATACGCCCGCGGCCCTTGCGACATCGCTGATCGTGTTGCGTGTGGCCATGTTTCATTCCCCGTTGCACCATGTTGTAGCGGTGCAACAGTCGTGCAGCAATGCAGCGCGGCCACTTGCGGCACGCGGGCGTTTCGTGTGAAAGCGTGTTCAGACAGCGCTGTCATAATCGCGCTGGGGAGAGGCAATTGACGCTGCGGTACGGCCTGGTCGGGACGGGAATGATGGGCGTCGAGCACATCAGAAACGTGCGCGTTGCCGTCGATTCCGACATCGTCGCGATTGCCGATCCCGTAGCGGGATCGCTTGAGTGGGCGAAAGGGGCACTGGAGTCTGAACCCGCCGTCTATGCTGATAGTGCCACGCTCGCGAAAGCGGGGCTTGATGCGGTGATCGTTGCCAGCCCGAACCACACGCATCGTTCGGTGCTCGAGCCACTGTTTGATGCGGGGCTCAATATCCTGTGCGAAAAGCCGCTGGCGACGACCGTTGAGGATGCGCGCTGGATCGTCGAGCGCGCCACACAGTCGCCGGGGATATTCTGGACAGCGATGGAATATCGCTACATGCCGCCTGCCGCCGCGTTTATCGAACAGGTCCATGGCGGGCGGATCGGCAAATTACAGATGCTGAGCATTCGCGAGCACCGGTTTCCGTTCCTGCCCAAAGTCGGCGACTGGAACCGGTTCAGTGCGAACACCGGCGGAACGATGGTCGAAAAATGCTGCCATTTTTTCGACTTGATGCGCCTCATCACACAGTCCGAAGCAGTGCGGGTCTATTGTTCGGGGGCGATGGACGTAAACCATCTCGACGAGCTTTATGACGCCCCTGATGGAACTCGGCGCACGCCCGACATCATCGACAACAGCTATACGACGGTCGATTTCGCCAACGGGACGCGTGCGATGCTCGACTTGAGCATGTTTGCCGATGGCGCGGAACAGCAGGAAGAGATTGCGGCGGTGGGGAGTGACGCGCGGCTCGAATGCCTGATCCCGGCGGGCGATCTGGTGTTTTCGCCGCGAACCGGTTTCATGCAGCCCAAAGCCGTCGAACGAACGCACGTTACGGTCGATGCGCTGGCGCTGAAATCGGGCAGCCACCACGGCTCGACCTTTTATGAACATCAGAAATTCTATAGCGCTTTGGTGGGCAATGGACCGGTAGAAGTCAGCGCGCATGACGGGATGATGGCCGTGGCGATCGGCACGGCTGCGGAAATCAGCGCGCGCGAGCACCGTGTCGTGACGATGGGCGAACTGGGTTTTTGATAAGACATTCAAGCCGCAACGACGGCATATTGCAGGAAGGAATTTGAAATGACCAAGACTCTTATGCTGGCGAGCGTCGCTGCCTTTGCCCTTACCGGTGGCCCGGCTTTTGCGCAGACGGCGACGCCCGCCGCCGACGACGCACCTGCCGAGATCATCGTGACTGCGCAAAAGCGGACCGAGCGGTTGCAGGATGTGCCCGTCGCGGTGTCAGTGATTTCGGGTGAAGCACTTGAAGCCAAGGGCGGCGTCAATATCGAGAGCGCGCAATATCTGGTCCCGACGCTGAATTTCAGGAAATCGGGGGCAGCGATCAACCAGTCGCTGTTTCTGCGCGGCGTGGGCACCTCGACGTTTTCGATCGCGGGTGAGCCGTCGGTTTCGACCGTGGTGGATGGCGTTGTGTATAGCCGCGCGGGCGAAGCGTTCAGCGATCTGGTCGACATCGAGCGGATCGAAGTGCTGCGCGGGCCGCAGGGGACATTGTTCGGCAAGAACGCCAGCGCGGGCGTGGTCAACATCATCACCAAAGCGCCGACGAAGCAATTCGGTGGGTCGCTCGAACTTGGGTATGCCGACCGCAGCGAATATCGCGGGCGGGCCGTCGTCAACCTGCCGTTCGGCGACGATGCCGGATTGCGCGTGACGGGCTTCTACAGCAAATATGACGGCAATATCTTCAATGCCGCTGCCGGTGTGAACCGTTACGTAAATGGTTACGAACGCTACGGTTTTCGCGCCGCGCTGGTCGGCAATATCACGCCTGACGTGAAAGTCACGGTCATCGGCGACTGGCGCAAGGCGAATGATGATTGCTGCGCCGAGGTTATCGGGACGGCACCGGGCACCGTGAATTTGTCTGCGACGATCGGCGGCGTGGCGAACACCGTTTACGCCACGATCCCAGCTTCATCTTTGCAAACTGCGCTTGCGGGGACGCAGTTTGCCGCAGACAAGTCGCGTCGAATTCGCCAAAATCAGGTCACGCAAAGTCGTCAGCAAAGCTACGGCACCTCGGTCCAGCTCGATTGGGACGCGGGCAGCGTGACCGCGACGTCCATCACGGCGTTCCGCCGCTTTGATGAGCAGGAGATCCGCGACGGCGACTTCCTCGACACCGCTTATGCCGGATTGAATCAGCTGCACGATAATGGCCCGCAGACGGGCAAGACGTTCACGCAGGAGGTCCGCCTGGCGTCGAACGGGAAAAACTTCATCGATTATACGATCGGCGCGTTCTACAGCCGGGCGCGAACCGACCGCACATTCACCCGCAACGACGTTGTTTGCAATCCTGCCGCGCCAACGACATTGCCCGTGACGCCGATAGTCTATTCGACGCTCGTTCCCTGCGGGTCAGTCGGCGCGCCAGTATCGACTTTCCCTTCGGGCGCAGCGACATTCGGATCGGTTTTCAAAAATCTCGCCTTTTTTGGGCAGGGGACGATTAATATTGCGCCGAGTTTCCGGCTGATCGGGGGACTTCGTTATACCGTCGACCAGCTCGACGTATTTCACAGTCGCCGCACGACGCTGGCGGGGCCAGGCATCAATGGAAACTTCGACGCTGGCGTTTATAACAATGGTCTGACCGGACCCGGCGGCTTCATCGCGGGGCCATCGAACGGCGTTCCCTTCAAGAACAAAGCGACAAGCAGCAACTGGTCAGGCAAGGGCGGTGCGCAGTTCGACCTCAGCCGCAACTCGACTGTCTATGCGACTTATGCGCGTGGCTACAAAGGCCCGGCGTTCAACATATTCTTCAACCTGACGTCGGTCGGCACCGGCGTGATCGCGC
>JANLWD010000105.1:0-2171 GCA_031364345.1 Sphingomonas sp. | reverse complement strand
GTCAATAACGGTGCCCGGATCGGCCGACGCATAGCTGTCGATCGTGCCCGTGTAGACAAAGCGCCTGATGCCGGCAGCGACGGCGGCTTCACCCAATACACGTGTCGGCGCGATGTCACCGTCGAGATAATCCTGCCAGCGTTTGCCCTCAGTCTTGGCAAGGTGATAAACAGTCTCGATCCCGTCGAGCGCCGCTTTCGCCGTTGCTGGGTTGCCGTGGCTTCCTTCGATCAGATCAACACCCATGCCATCGAACAACATCGCGGCACCGCGCGCACCGCGCGTCAGAACGCGCACGCCGACGCCGTCGCTGACTAGCTTTTCGACCAGTTTGCGTCCGATAAAGCCCGTGCCGCCGACAACAAGGACTGTCGGTTTGACGGTCCTGGTTTTGGTGATCGCCGCCGGCTTTCCCTTTGGCAGCGCTGCTTTCGCGACGATCGCTTCGCACAGGCGGATGACTTTTGCGCCGTTTCGACCATCGTGCCGCTCGTCGAGCGGATCGGCATAAAATCGTTCGATACTGCGGAAAATCGTTTCTTCAAACGGATTGGCGTCGGGACGTTTTGCAAGTGCCGCCTGTAACCGCCGACGACGGTCGGTCGCCGCTTGCCTGACCAGCGCTTTGCCCGTTGTTGCGGCCATCGCGTGAGCATCGAAAATCGGATTGTCGGTCGCGGTCTTTGTCAGCCCTCCGAAATCACGGGCAAAGTCGATCCGCGCACTGCCGCCGCGTCCGCGCGCGTAAAGTGTGCGTTCGGGCTGGCCATCGGTCGTCGATAAAGACAGCAGGATCTGCGCCGGTCCCGCATGCCCGACAACGGTCCAATGGCGAAAAACCGTGACACCGCCCGGCAGCGTCAGCGGATTACCCGCGACGACACTGTGCAACACGGGTTCACCCAAAAGGTCGACGACGAACGCGCCGAGATGCGGCAATAATTCGAAAATGACGTTGCCGGGTTCGGCAAGCATCCACTGGTCGAACGGGCCGTAACGCTGCTGCGCAAGGCCATAGTGCCAGTTAAGCTGAATCTGGTCGATCCGGCCGATGTCGCCGCGTTTGATCTGTGTGCGAAGCCGCGCATACGTCGGACCGAACAGGAAATTATGATTGATGCCGACACGAAGCCCTTTCGCTTCGGCCGCCGCGCAAAGTGCGTCGCACCGGGCACTGTCGAGTCCCATCGGCTTTTCGAGGAACACCGATTTGCCCGCAGCGACCATCGCTTCGGCAGCATCGAGATGCAACGAAGGGGGCAACAAGATGTGAACAACGTCGCAATCGGACGCGGCCATTGTCGCAATCGAATCGCCAGCCTGAGGAAAGCCATACCGTCTGGCGGCTGCTGCGGCACGTCCAGGCGACGCGTCGGCGATCATCCCGAGCGTTATACCCGGCAGCGATCTTACCGCGGTTGCATGCGATTGCAGGATGAAGCCTGCGCCGATCATCCCGACCTTGGTCATTTATATTCGACCAGTGCCGTCTTGCCGCGGGCGCGATGAATGTGAAACCGGACCAGCCCGGCAAAATTGGCGAACTTGGCCGTGACGCCGAACAGCGCGGCAAGCGCCGCCGTTGCTCGGTCGGCTCCCTGTCGCCGGAAATGTCCCATCATCCGAATCATCAACGCGCCATAAGCTGCCACCGTTAACAGCGACATACCCCGCGTGACCGGCGCCAGCATGATCGCCGCAACCGGAATGGCCCCGCCCCAGATCATCGTGCTCCAGTAAGCGCGCTGGCAATCGTGCAGTCGCGTGCGGCCGTGAAGGCTGTATCGATGCGCCAGCGCATGCCCTGCGCGCACCGAACGCCGCCACCACTGACCAAAGCGGGCGATGTCGGCGCGGTGCGTGGCCATGGGCGCGTCGATCTTGATCACTTGTTTGCCCGCGAGCGCCAGGCGAACGCCGAGTTCCGAATCCTCACCCGCGATCATTGCGGCGTTGAAGCCGCCGACGGCGCAAACGTCACTGATCCGCGCCAGCATGATCCCGCCAAGATTGCCGAAGTCGCCGATCACGCCGGTTGACGATGACCATTCGATCGCACTCAACCGCGTGTAAACCGACGGCACCACTTGTTCCTCACTCAGATGACCGACGACCACGGCACAATCCCGATTTGTGTCGAGTGTTGCCGCAGCGATTGCAGGAAACGCAGC
>JANLWD010000096.1:0-11495 GCA_031364345.1 Sphingomonas sp. | reverse complement strand
GTGTTCGAAAATACAACAGCGCTGATGGCCAAGCTGCAACAAAATGCAAAGCCGTTCGAAACGATGGTCTATCCCGGCCAGACGCACCGCGTTGCCGGGCCGGGGGTGAGTGTCCATTTGTGGCGCACGATCCTGAATTTTCTCGATCGGACAGTCGTCAAAAAGGAAATAAAGTAATGGGTTATCGGATCGTCGTCGCAGGTGCGACCGGCAATGTCGGGCGCGAGATGCTGAACATCCTTGCTGAGCGCCAGTTTCCCGCCGACGAGGTTGCCGTTCTCGCGTCGTCGCGCAGTCAGGGCCTCGAAGTTGATTACGGCGACAGCGGCAAGACGCTCAAGGTCCAGAATATCGACAATTTCGATCCGGCGGGCTGGGACATTGCTTTGTTTGCGATCGGATCGACGGCAACCAAAATTCACGCCCCGCGCTTTGCGGCGGCAGGCTGTACCGTGATCGATAATTCGTCGCTGTACCGGATGGACCCGGACGTACCGCTGATCGTACCCGAAGTGAATCCCGAAGCGATCAATGGCTATCTGAAGAAAAACATCATCGCCAACCCGAACTGTTCGACTGCGCAGATGGTGGTCGCGCTGAAGCCGCTGCACGATTATGCGACCATCAAGCGCGTTGTGGTCGATACGTATCAGTCGGTGTCGGGCGCCGGCAAGCAAGGCATGGACGAATTGTTCGAGCAGTCGCGCAATATTTTTGTCGGCGACACGGCGGACGCGAAGAAATTCACCAAGCAGATCGCGTTCAACGTGATCCCGCATATCGGCGATTTCCTCGACGACGGATCGACCAGCGAGGAATGGAAAATGGTTGTCGAGACCAAGAAAATCCTCGATCCCAAAATCAAGGTCATCGCGACGTGTGTGCGTGTGCCGGTTTTCGTCGGCCATTCGGAAGCGATCAACATCGAATTCGAACGCGAGATTTCGGCAAAGAAAGCTCAGTCGATCCTGCGAGAAAGCCCCGGTGTGATGCTGATCGATAAACGCGAAGACGGTGGTTATGTGACCCCGGTCGAATGCGTCGGTGATTATGCAACATTCATCAGCCGCGTGCGCGAAGATCCGACCGTGGATAGTGGCCTTTCGCTGTGGTGTGTTTCCGATAACCTGCGCAAAGGGGCAGCGCTCAACGCCGTTCAAATTGCGGAACTGCTCGGACGGCGGCACTTGAAGAAGGCGGCTTAAACGATTGCTGACGCCCGCCATTCAACGCTTTTCCTCTTTCGACGGCACCGAACTTGCCTGGCGCGAAGTCGGGGAGGGCAGGGCGCTTGTCCTGCTCCACGGCTATTTCTCGGACGCGGCGACCAACTGGATAAAATATGGACATGCCGCGATGCTGGCAGAGGCGGGGTTTCGGGTGATAACGCCCGACCTGCGTGCGCATGGCGACAGTGCGAAGCCGCATGAGGCTGCTGCCTATCCCAAGGACGTGCTTGCGGACGACGGCTTTGCCCTGATCGAACATCTCGGTCTGACCGATTACGATCTCGGTGGCTATTCGCTTGGCGGTCGGACCGTGGCGCGGATGCTCGTGCGCGGGGCTGCGCCGCGGCGGGCCATCATTTCGGGAATGGGCCTGATGGGGCTTACCGATACCAAAGCGCGGGTGGCGCATTTCGCAGGCGTGTTCGCCGGGCTGGGAACGCACAAGCCGGGATCGTCCGAATGGATGGCAGAGGCTTTCCTGAAAACCACGGGCGGCGATCCGGTGGCGCTCGAGCATCTCCTTTATACATCGGTCGACACGTCGCCATCCGAATTGGCGGCGCTGGCAATGCCGATCGGTGTTGTCTGCGGCGTCGACGACAGCGATAACGGATCGGCAGCCGCGCTGGCAGCGCTTGTCCCCGATGCAACGCTGATCACTGTTCCTGGTAACCACATGAGCGCAGTGACCAAGCCCGATCTCGGCATTGCGATCCGCGACTTTTTAGTTGCAAATTAACGATCGCAGCTTATGTTACTGACATGAATGTCATTAGCCAACTGATCGAAAACCGGTACCGGCCACTGGTCGCGCTCGACGCGATCCGTAAGCTCATTCGTGATAAAGAGGACACGAGCCAGGTATTCCGGCTATTGGTCGCGCTGCGCGGCATGTCGTTCGTGCGAAATGTGAAGCGGTTCGGCAAGACGCCGTTGGGCGCACGCGTCAATGCCAGCAAGATCGATCTGGTCGACACACTGGTCGATCGCGCCTATCTTGAGGAATTGCCCGCGGGCAGTCTGGGGCGCGAGTTCATTGCATTCATGGATCATTGCGGGATCACGCCCGAGGGGCTGACTGCGGCTGCGCGTGAAGCAGGGCTCGACGAATATGAACTGACCGAGGACGAGCGCCGTTATGAAATGCGCGTTCGCGTCCAGCATGATTTGTGGCATGTCGTCGGAGGTTATGGCTGCGACGGTTTCGGTGAGGTTTGCAATGTCGCATTTTCCTATCCGCACACCAAAAATATCGGGTTCATGGTGATCGCGATTGCGGGCGGATGGAATTATCGCAAGGCATTCCCCGGCGAACCGATCATGAGTGCCATGTGGCAGGGGCTACGGCGTGGGATGGCGGCAAAATGGCTGCCCGAAACCGATTGGGAAGCGATGCTCCCGCTCCCGCTCGCCGACGTGCGCAAGGCGCTGAATATCACCGATCTGCCGACGAAATATTTGGCAGCACCGCGCGCGATCGAACAGTCTTACACGGCGTCGCCGGTTCCTGCCTAAATCCCGTTGACCCGACCCGAACGCACGTTCAATCTGTACGTGACGTTTCATCAGGTCGAAGGGTTCTTCATGAAAATATTCGTTTCGGCAATTGCGCTGGCTGTTGCCATGCCCGCGCTTGCGCAAACTGCTGCACCTGCAAATCCGACGGCTGCGGAGGCCGATGCCTTCGTTGCGCAAGTCGAAAAGGAATATGCCGATTTCGCCGTTTACGGTGCGCAGGTGGCATGGGTGAATGCGACATATATTACCGAGGATACCGATGCGCTGTCGGCTCGCGTCGGCACGCAGGGAACCGAAATGGGAGTGCGCTTTGCAAAGCAGTCTGCACTGTTCGCCAAGGCGCCGGGGTTGTCATACGATACCAAGCGCAAGCTGGATTTTCTGCGCAACGGGCTGACGTTGCCAGCACCATCGACCAACGGCGCGGCCAATGAATTGAACGTCATCGCAACGCGGCTGAATTCGTCATACGGCAAGGGCAAGGGTACGTTGAAAGGTGTCGAGACCAATGGGTCGGACATTGAGGAAGCAATGGGCACGAACCGCAATCCGGCTGAACTTGCCGAGATGTGGACCAGCTGGCACTCCAATGTCGGCAAGCCGATGAAGGCCGATTACGCGCGGATGGTCGAAATCGCGAACCAGGGCGCAAAGGAGCTTGGCTATGCCGACGTCGGCGCGATGTGGCGCTCGGGTTATGACATGGATCCCGATGCGTTTGCCGCGCTCACCGACAAGCTGTGGGCCGAAGTGAAACCGCTTTATGATGCGCTGCATTGTTACACTCGTGCCAAACTCAACGCGAAATATGGCGATGCCGTGCAGAAAGCGACGGGACCGATCCGCGCCGATCTGCTCGGTAATATGTGGGCTCAGGAGTGGGGCGATATTTACGACATCGTTGCACCGCCGGGTGCGGGTGATCTCGGCTATGACACTGGCAAACTGCTTGAGGCCAGGGGTTATGATCCCGTCAAGATGGTGAAAGCAGGCGAGGGGTTTTATTCGTCGCTCGGGTTCGATGCCTTGCCCAAGACCTTCTGGGAACGCTCGCAATTCGTAAAGCCGCGCGACCGTGAAGTCATCTGTCACGCAAGCGCATGGAACATCGATTCAAAGGATGATGTCCGGATCAAGATGTGCACGAAGGTCAACAGCGGCGATTTCGTGACGATCCACCACGAGCTTGGGCATAATTATTACCAGCGCGCCTATAAGGCAAAGACAGTGCTTTATCAGAATGGCGCGAACGATGGTTTTCACGAGGCAATCGGCGACACCGTCGCGCTCAGCATCACGCCGCAATATCTTGTGCAGATCGGGTTGCTCGATGCGAGCAAGGTTCCCGCGGCGGACAAGGACATCGGGCTGCTGCTGCGTCAGGCAATGGACAAGGTTGCGTTTCTTCCCTTTGGCCTGCTGGTCGACAAATGGCGCTGGGGCGTGTTTTCGGGGAAGATCACGCCTGCGACCTATAACAAGGGCTGGACCGATCTGCGCCTGCAATATCAGGGGATTACGCCGCCGACCGCGCGCGACGAAAGCAATTTCGATCCCGGCGCGAAATATCACATCCCCGGCAACACGCCTTATACGCGCTATTTCCTCGCGCGACTGCTCCAGTTCCAGTTTTATGAAGCAGCATGCAGGCAGGCCGGATGGAAAGGCCCGCTTCATCGTTGTTCCTTCTACGGGAACAAGACCGTCGGCACGCGCTTTAACGCAATGCTCGAAATGGGCGCATCGAAGCCATGGCCTGATGCATTGCAGGCGTTCACGGGCAGCCGCGAGATGAGTGGCAAATCGATGATCGCCTATTTCAAGCCGCTGATGACCTGGCTCGAGGGCCAGAATAAGGGGAAGCAATGCGGTTGGTAAGTCGCCCGGAGTAGCTGGCGACCGTTGCGCCGCAGGGTAAGGTCTACCATATAGCTTTTATGCGTATATCTTACCCTGTGCTTCCGCTGCGCGACATTGTCGTGTTCCCGCAAATGATCGTTCCGCTTTTTGTCGGACGCGACAAATCGGTATCCGCGCTCGAAGCGGCGATGGCTGCGGAAAAAGAGATTTTCCTCGTCGCGCAACTCGATCCGGCAAACGACGATCCTGGCCGTGATGACCTTTACGATCTCGGCGTAATCGCGACGGTCATGCAGTTGTTGAAGTTGCCCGACGGCACGGTGCGCGTGCTTGTCGAGGGGCAACGGAGAGCGACGCTTCGCGATTTGTCGCACGATGGCGATCACTTGATGGCGACCGTCGACGAAGTTGCGGAAGTCGAACCCGCTGGTGATGAGACTGAAGCGTTGATGCGGTCGGTCGTCGATCAATTCGATAATTATGCCAAACTGAACAAAAAACTGCCTGCTGAAACATCGATGCAGCTTGCCGACATCGATGATCCTGCCCGCCTCGCCGACGCCGTTGCCGCCAACATCTCGGTAAAAGTAGCCGACAAGCAGGCACTGCTTGCCGAGGCCGATCCGGGCAAGCGTCTCGAAATGGTTTTTGCCTTCATGGAAGGCGAGCTTGGCGTGCTTCAGGTCGAAAAGAAAATCCGCAGCCGCGTGAAGCGTCAGATGGAAAAGACGCAGCGCGAATATTATCTCAACGAACAGTTGAAGGCGATCCAGCGCGAGCTCGGTAACGAGGGCGAAGATGGCGAGGGCGATGAAGTCGCCGAATATGCAGCGAAAATCGCGACGCTGAAATTGTCGAAGGAAGCGAAGAGCAAAGCGACGACCGAACTGAAGAAGCTAAAGACGATGGCGCCGATGTCCGCCGAATCGACGGTGGTCCGAAACTATCTCGACATTCTGCTGGGATTGCCGTGGGGCAAGAAATCGAAGCTAAAGCGCGATCTCGTCGCGGCACAGGCCGTGCTCGACGACGATCATTATGCGCTCGACAAGGTCAAGGACCGGATCGTCGAATATCTTGCGGTGCAGGCGCGTACCAACAAGCTGAAAGGACCGATCCTGTGTCTCGTCGGTCCGCCGGGTGTCGGCAAAACATCGCTCGGCAAATCGATTGCGAAAGCGACTGGCCGCGAATTCATTCGCCAGTCACTGGGCGGCGTCCGTGACGAAGCCGAAATCCGCGGACACCGGCGGACCTATATCGGGTCGCTACCCGGCAAGATCGTATCGAACCTGAAAAAAGCGGGGACAAGCAACCCGTTGTTCCTGCTCGATGAAATCGACAAGCTGGGTCAGGATTTCCGCGGCGATCCCGCGTCGGCGCTGCTCGAAGTGCTCGACCCCGAACAGAACGGCAAGTTTCAGGACCATTATCTCGAAGTCGACATCGATTTGTCCGACGTCATGTTCGTGACGACGGCGAATACCCTCAACCTGCCACAGCCGTTGCTCGACCGGATGGAGATTATCCGGCTCGAGGGATATACCGCGGATGAAAAGGTTGAGATTGCAAAACTGCATCTGATCGAAAAACAGATCGAAGCGCATGGCCTGAAAGCGCATGAATTTGTGCTCACCGATGACGGCCTGCGCACGCTGATCCAGCAATATACCCGCGAAGCTGGCGTGCGGACACTTGAGCGCGAAATCGCTAAACTGGCGCGCAAAGTCCTGCGTCAGATTCTCGAAAAGAAAGTCGAAGGCGTCACGATAACGCCTGAAAATCTTCACGAATTTGCTGGCGTGCAAAAATATCGTCATGGCCTCGGCGAAGAAGAAAATCAGATCGGGGCCGTAACCGGCCTTGCATGGACCGAAGTTGGGGGCGAATTGCTCACGATCGAAGCGGTCACTGTGCAGGGCAAGGGCATGGTGCGTTCGACCGGCAAGCTGGGCGATGTCATGAGCGAATCGATCCAGGCGGCGTTGAGCTATGTCAAGGCGCGGGCGCCGTCTTATGGTATCAAGCCCAGTCTTTTTGCGCGCAAGGACATTCACATCCATCTTCCCGAAGGAGCGGTGCCAAAGGATGGTCCTTCGGCCGGGGTTGGCATGGTGACAGCGATGGTATCGACGTTAACGGGTGTCGCCGTACGTCGTGATGTCGCAATGACCGGCGAAGTGACGTTGCGTGGGCGCGTTCTGCCGATTGGTGGTCTCAAGGAAAAGCTGCTGGCGGCATTGCGTGGCGGTATCACCACTGTGCTTATCCCGCAGGAAAATGAAAAAGATCTCGTCGAAATACCTGCCAATATCCGTGATGGTTTGACGATCATCCCGGTGCGCCATGTCGATGAAGTCCTTGCACTGGCACTGACCGAGACATTGAAACCGATCGAATGGACCGAGGCTGACGAGCTTGCCGCCGCGCCACCGCTGGTTGCAACGCCGTCCGACGATACGCTGCGGCATTAGTCGTAAAGGGTCTCGAAACGGCACGCCGGCAACCGACCGGCGCATTATGACGCTTTTGTTTTGACAAGTCGGTCATGCAGCGCCTTACTAGGCGGCTGATTTGCAGAGTGATTCCGTCATTCACCACGATTCCGAGGGGGTATCCAGGGTATGAATAAGCAGGATTTGATCGGCGAAGTCGCGCATGTCGCGGGCTTGAGCAAAGGTGACGCGTCAAAAGCTGTTGAGGCGGTGTTCGACACGATCTCGATCGCGTTGAAAAAGGGCGGTGAAGTGCGTCTTGTCGGTTTCGGGAGCTTTTCGGTGACTCGGCGAAAGGCGTCGACGGGGCGCAATCCACGGACGGGCGAACCGATGGCGATCAAGGCGTCGAGCCAGCCGAAATTCCGACCGGGCAAAGCGCTGAAGGATTCGGTGAACTAATCCGCTTTACAACCTATCGCCGCGACCGTTAGGCGAAGCCCCGCATGAGGCAGAGTCATCGTTGCCTTGCGAGATTGGATACCCCACTTTCGGGGGCGCGTAGCTCAGCGGTAGAGCACTCCCTTCACACGGGAGGGGTCACAGGTTCAAACCCTGTCGCGCCCACCATATGGGATCAGATAAATCCGACGTTCCATGTCGACGGACTATAGTTTCCGATATTGGGCAGTACTGTCGACATGTCGCCACTCGATACACCGAACCAGGTTGCAAGCGTCGACGCATATTGATCGACCGCAATGCCGGGGAGCAAGCGGCCCTGACCAACATCGTCGGCACCGTTATTGGCGATTTCGGGGGGTTTTCCATAGATATTCTTGCCCTTCACCGCGCCGCCCATCACGAAATGCATCGATCCCCAGCCGTGGTCCGACCCGTCGGTATTGGGAACGAGCGTCCGCCCGAAATCGGAACCAGTGAATGTCGTAACTTTGTCCGAAACGCCGAGTTCGACGGTGTGGTCGTAAAAAGCGCGCATTGCATTGGCGACATTGGCAAGCAGCACAGGATGCTGTGCGACGAGATTGTCATGCAAATCGAACCCGCCGAGCGAGACGAAAAACACTTGCCGCTTGGCGCCGAGTTCGCTGCTCACCGAAATCATGCGCGCGACGATTTTCAGCTGATCGGCAAGCGAGTTGCCCGCTGGGTAAACGGTCGTGAACGCAGGCGCAGCGGCAAGCGACGATGTCACCAGTGCGCCGGTGTCGAGCGAGCGTTTGCTCACTTTACTATGTTCATTTTCGAAGATGTTCGCACGGCCACCCGTCATCAGTGATTTGAGCGCAGTGCTCGCAGTCGCTGACGAGAACAGGCTGCTGTTGCCCGACAACAAAATTGGTCCGCTCGATGTCACCGAATAGGGAATTGACGTGCGACCCGACACGAACACGGCATTGCCCGAGGCATTGACGCAAGTCAGTTGCGATTGGCCATTACCACTGGCGAGAAGGTCGCCGATGCGTCCACCCCAACCTGACGCAGCACCTTCCGGGCTCGACGACTGCCAGTAACTCTGCTGGTCATTATGCGAAAACAGTTTTGGCGGCAACGCGACACTGCGTGCCGCATATTGCGCTTTGGTCGTTGGCTGTGCCAGCGTGCCGACGTTCAGGACAGCAGCCATCTTGCCGGCATTAAACACCGGAAGCAGTGGTGCAAGCGCTGGCGCCAGCGCATACTGACGTCCGCCCGCAAGCGGTGTCGTGGGCGTCAGCGCCGTCGCGTCGAGCACAGTCCGGCTATAGGCAAGCGCCGGTCGCAACCGCGCATAAGCGTCGTAGCTGGCTTGATCATAGGGCGTCAGCGTGTTGGCGTAATCGTTGCCACCATAAAGGAACACACACACCAGCGCTTTATAATCGGTCGATATCGCAGCCGCCGCCTCGCCAATCGCGGCAAGTGTCGTGACAAATGGTGCGGCGGCGCCGGCGACACCCATGGTTGCCGTGGTTTTCAGGAAGGCACGCCGTGATTGATTGTTGGACATGGTCATTCCCCCTTATTTCTGTGTGATAT
Source organism: Sphingomonas sp. (assembly GCA_031364345.1). Classification (GTDB taxonomy): domain Bacteria; phylum Pseudomonadota; class Alphaproteobacteria; order Sphingomonadales; family Sphingomonadaceae; genus Sphingomonas_O. The sequence continues at coordinate 2,413 of JANLWD010000096.1, read as the reverse complement.
ATTCGGGCGATGCCATGACCAGAAGGATGGCCGTGTAAACGCGGTTGATCGGGCCGTTGGTCCCGGTGGCACTGATGCTGTCGATCGCTCCTTTTATTGTCGCGATGGTCGCAGCACTCAATTGATTGGCAGCAAAGACAAGATTGATTTCATCGACCAGCGCTTGCGTATCAGCGGCTTTGGTCAGGATATCGGTGTAATTGCCCTTCGCATCGCCGGCGCCATTCTGGATCAGCGTCTGCATATAATTGACATAGGCAACGACACTCGGTTCGTTTGTCACCTGAAATTCGGGCGCGACGAATCCCGAAGCCGAGATTGCACTGTTCGGCGGCGAATAACCGGGACGGAAATAATTGAATACGCTTGGCGCCCGGCCGATACTTTGCCCGAGGCGGTTTGCCGTGCTGCTCGTATCGCCGAAATTCCAGGTTTCGGTCGCGGATGTGACGCCGAACGCCCGCGCCCAGTTGGTCAGGCGGACGACCGGTTCACGCAGCTTGCCAAAGCTCGGATTGCCGATCCCGGCATCGTTGCGCGCTTCGTCGTCGAGCAGGATCGCGCGGACGACGGCTTTCAAATCTCCGCGGACGCCGGAACCATTGTTGGCGAACACCGCGGAAATCCGGCTGACATACGCTGGCGATGGGTTGCTGGTCACGAGCCGCTGGATCAGTTGCTTTGACACGAACGGTGCAACATTGGGATGTGCAAAGATCGTGTCGAGCGCGATCTTGAGACTAGCTATACCATCCGTTCCGGCGGGAATCGTGGTGCCGAGGAATGTTTTAGCACCCGGCTCGTGATCGCTCGCTTTCTGGACCAGCGGTTTTCGCAACCGGTCGGGCGTAGTGCCGTCGGTGCCGTCGAGGACAAATCCGGTGAACACGCGGGCGAGGCCAGCGACATCTTCGGGAAGATAGGTTTCGACGGGTTTGCCGTTTGCGATTTGTTGCGTTCCGTCGGCGTTTAGTTTGTACAGCCCAATCGTGAAAAGCTGCATCAGCTCACGAGAATAATTTTCGTCAGGTTGCGAACCGTTTGCCGGGTTCGCTTTGCGATTGTTGAGGAATGTCAGATATATCCCCATGCCAGCGCTCAACGATATTTTTTCGATGAGGTCGCGGAAATTGCCAAAGGCATTGTCGAGCAGGATGTCGCAATAGCCCGCAGCAGCGAACGCGCGCCACTGTGTATTCAGGCCTCCGATGCCGACAACGAGGAAGTCGAGCAACGACAATCCGACACGCTGGCGCAATGTATCCTGTGCCGAAATCGCCTGCCGCCAGACAGTCGTGTTAAATCCGTTTTCATTGTTGATGTTTGCTGCGGCATTGTACCCATTTGCGACCAGCCAGTCCCAATGCGATGTCGCGCGCGGCATCGCAAATTGCGTGGTCAGCCAGGCATCGTAATTACCCGACTTGATTGTGGCGATGTCGGTTTTGGTCGCGCCCATCGACGATTGCGCGAGAAAGCGGCTTGCCTGTGCATCAGTGGGCAGCACGACGACAGGCGGCGCTGGCGGAGGTGGTGGTGGTGCCGATGCGCTCGGCCCGCTGCCGCCACCGCAAGCCGCAAGAACCAGCGCGGGGGCAGTCGCAACGACAATATTCTCGAGACCGGGCGGAATGACGCCAGCGTCGCTAGGGGACGGCGTGTCGGCAATATCGGTTTCGACCGGTATCACCAGATGGTCTTCACGCATTTGCTTCCCCTTTTGGTCGCACATCACGGCTGTTGTTGTGTATCGGCGGTTCGTTAACGAATTATAACGTCTTATCCTTCGCTCGCCCGGTCAATATACGCCCTGCTCCCGCAATTTGTTCCGTGCACATTGTTCGCGGTCGTAATCGCCTTCGACTTCGCGCTTGCACTGCGCGCGTGCGCGGGCCTCGGCTTTGCGGATGGCGCGTCCGCGATTGCGGTCCGCTTCGGACTGACTTGTTGTTGCCCAGTCGGCCGCTTTTGCTGCTACCTTGAATGGTGCCGTCACGACGGTGCCGACCGTGCTGATGCAGCCCGACAGCATAAAGGCAAAGAGGAAAGCCAGTGCGCGCATGATCATTGGGTGCACCCTAGATCATTAATCGCCCATGATCGAGATGCGGCAGGACATGTCGGGCGAACAGGTCTGCTTCTGCGGCATGTGGATAGCCCGACAGGATGAAGGCTTCGATCCCCTCTGCCTGATAAGCCCTCAGTTTTGCCAGCACCTGATCGGGATCGCCGACGATTGCCGCGCCACAGCCGGACCGCGCGCGACCGATGCCGGTCCACAGATTATCTTCGACAAAGCCTTCTTCGCCTGCCTGCGCGCGCAATTCGGCCTGGCGCTGAACGCCGTAGCTGGCGGAATCGAGCGATTTGGCGCGGATGGCATCGCCGGTGCCGGCATCGAGTTTGGAAAGCA
>JANLWD010000079.1:0-4631 GCA_031364345.1 Sphingomonas sp. | reverse complement strand
TGGGGCAGGATGACGTTTTCGATCGCGTTGAAATCGGGCAGCAGATGATGAAACTGATATACGAATCCCAAACTGTCACGACGCACGCGCGTTCGCCCATCGGTGTCGAGTGCAGAGACTTCTTCGTCGGCAATACGGATCGAGCCTGAAAACCCGCCCTCGAGAAGTCCGACTGCCTGAAGCAGCGTCGATTTGCCCGAACCGGACGGTCCGAGCAGGGCAACGATCTCACCCCGAGCAATCGTGACGTCGACGCCGCGCAAGACATGTATTGTCGCCTGCCCTTGTGCGAACGCTCTTGCCAGACCGGCAACGACCAGAACGTCACTCATAACGCAGTACCTGAACCGGATCGGTGCTTGCTGCCTTGAATGCCGGGTATAGCGTCGCCAGAAAGCTGAAGAGCAACGCCATCGCAGCAATCCCGACAACTTCAAGCGGATCGGTCTTCGACGGCAATTCGGTGAGGAACCGGATCGACGGGTCCCATAAATTCTGCCCCGTTACGAGCTGGACGAAATTGACCACCGATTGCCGGAAAAAGAGAAAAACAAAACCAAGGATCAATCCTGCGGCCGTGCCCAGCGCGCCGATCGCCACGCCGACGACGACAAAAATGCGGATCATCGCGCTCCGCGTCGCGCCCATTGTGCGCAAAATGGCGATATCACGCGTTTTGGCGCGAACCAGCATGATGAGCGACGACAATATATTGAATACAGCAACCAGGATGATGATCGACAGGACGACAAACATGGCCACCCGCTCGACAGCAAGTGCCTCGAACAGCGATGCATTCATCTGCCGCCAGTCAGTCACAACAGCTTTGTCGCCGATCACCGGCAATAGTGGCGAAAGAATCCGCGCAACATCATCAGGGTTTGACGTTTCGACCTCGATCATGCCGACAGCATCGCCGAGCAAGAGCAAGGTTTGCGCATCTTCGATCGGCATCACGACAAACGCCTTGTCATAATCATAGACCCCGACTTCGAAAATCGCGGCGACGCGGTAGCTGACGATACGCGGCACCGTTCCCATCGGCGTCGCCTGTCCAGCAGGTGAGATCAGCGATACTTCTCCACCCACTTGTGCGCCCAGTGCTTCCGCCAGTCGCGCACCGAGCGCAACATTGCCGCTGCCCGGTGTCAGGGCACTAAGACTGCCACGCAGCACTTTGCCCTGAAGCGTCGCGTTGGTTCGGATGTCGGCCACACGCATGCCACGCACCAAAACGCCTTCGACGCGTCCATCATGGCTTGCCATCAAAGGTTGCTCGATCAGCGGTGTCGCCGATGTAACACCCGACGTATTCTTCGCTGCCGTCATGATCTCGCGCCATTCGGGCAACCGCCCGCCATATCCTTGAACAACGGCATGCCCGTTAAGCCCGACGATTTTATCGAAAAGCTCGGCCCGAAAGCCATTCATCACGCTCATAACGATGATCAGTGCGGCAACGCCGAGCATGACTGCGACGAGACTGATCGATGCAACGAGAAAAATGAACCCTTCGCCCTTGCCAGGAAGCAGGTAGCGCCGGGCGATCATACGTTCATACGAGGATAAAAACATCGCTCGTGGCCCTACGGAGCGCGACACCGGCTTGCAACCTTGCCGTAACCTGTTGCGCAATAAACACAGATGTCGGCAAATCGGCAGCGATTGACCGCCAAAGCGTTGGCAACTCGAATTCTGCTGCCTAGCGTTTGCTTACCGGAATCGTCGGCGCAAGCCAGAGTTCGGGGAGGGCGCTGGATCCGTAACTCTGCAAAAGGGGGCGGGTTACGTTGAAGACAGCGCGTGATCGAAAAAGGGGGCTGACGATTTTTTCGTCACGCGGGTGCCCGGATCATAATGTGATCCGGGCATTCGTCGCTTTAGCGGCTGTTCCGACTCCAGATAGTTAAAATTTCGTTAATTGACCTCGCGGGTTAGGTGTGACACTTCCGTCGTGCCCCGGGCGCGCGAACGGTGAAAAACCAATTCAGGGGAATTCCGATGAAAAAGCATATCGCCCGTGCCGCACTTCCGCTGCTTGCCTGTATGGCCCAACCAGTGTCGGCAACGACAATAACAACGCTTTATGGTGACGCCGACGGTTTCGGCATCGGTTCAACGTCGGGCACATTGAATGCCACGATAAGCAATGCTTCACCGGGCGAAGCAGATGGCACTGATGTTCGTCTCATCGGGACCGGGACTTTTTTCGCACCCGCCTTTTTACCGACAGGATCATTCGCGGCATTTTCGCCGTTCTCGGCCATAACGTCGGCGATCTTGACGATACGAATGGGATCATTCGTGCCGACCAGTCCGCTTGACGGTCCGAATATTCTGTTACTTGACGGTCTTGCGGTGAGCCCGTCGTTTTTGATCAGCTTCACTGGCGGCACGTCGGATTTGATTGACACTCAGTCCTTTACGCTCGCCCCGTCGTTTTATGCTGCGCTATTGGATGGATCAGTGTCGTTGAATGGAACGCATATTTCCGAAGGATCGGGGTCCGGTAGCTTCCAGATCGATTTTCTGAGGCTCGAAATTACTGGAACGCTTGCTGCGGTTCCCGAACCTTCAACATGGGCAATGTTGCTGACCGGCTTTGTTGGCATCGGCCTGGCGTCACGGCGTCACTTGACACCCCGCACTTCGATTGTTTGAAAAAACGGTTACCGGTTTGGATCGCGGGTTTCACGATCCAAACCGGTATTCTAGATTAAATTTCGACCTGACTGCCAAGTTCAACAACGCGATTTGTCGGCAGCCGGAAAAACTCCATGGCACTTTCCGCATTGCGCAGCATCCAGGCGAACAGCTTTTCGCGCCAGATCGCCATGCCAGGGCGCGAAGACGGCAGCAGCGTTTGCCGCGCGAGGAAAAAGCTTGTGTCCATCATTTTGAAGGCAGGGCCGCAGCCAGTGAGCCGTGCCAATGCGGCGGGCACGTCGGGCTCCTGCATGAAACCATATTTGATCACAAGCCGGTGAAATCCCTCGCCCAAATCCTCAAGACGGCAACGCGTATCGTCTTCGACGTAAGGCATATCGGCAATCTTGACCGTGAGGAGGATGATCCGTTCGTGAAGTACTTTGTTATGCTTCAGATTGTGGAGCAGCGCATGCGGCACGCCTTCGGGTGTCGACGTCATGAAAACGGCAGTTCCGGGCACGCGCGTGGCCGAACTCGCAGCTGACGAGATGAAAACCTTGATCGGCATGGCGGCTTCACGAAGGCGCGCCATCATCAGTGCCCGTCCAGTCGCCCAGGTCGTCAGCATGATGAATGCGATCGTTGCAACCAGAAGCGGGAACCAGCCACCGTCAGGAATTTTCACCGCATTTGCCGCAAGATAAGCGCCATCGACGATCAGGAACAAGCCCCCAATAGCGGCGACACGCCATACAGGCCAGTCCCACACTTGGCGCATCAGGACCATGACCAGACAGGTCGTAATGAACATAGTGCCGGTCACGGCGAGCCCATAGGCAGCCGCGAGATTTGTTGATTGGCGGAACATCAGCACAAGCAGAATAACCAGGATCATCAGTGTCCAGTTGACGACCGGCACGTAAATCTGGCCCGCAGCGCTGGCGCTCGTGTGTTCGATCTTGAGCCGTGGCATCAGTCCGAGCTGGACCGCCTGCTGAACAACCGAAAACGCGCCGGTGATCAGCGCTTGGCTCGCAATGATCGTCGCCAACGTTGCAAGAATGACGAGCGGCAAGCGGAATTCTTCGGGGGCCATCAGGTAGAAAGGATTTTCGATTGCGGACGGCGTGTTCAACAACAGCGCACATTGCCCGAGATAATTGAGCATCAACGCAGGAAAAACGACCCACACCCACGCCGCTGTAATCGGGCGGCGCCCGAAATGACCCATGTCGGCATAAAGGGCTTCGGCCCCTGTGACGGCAAGCACGACCGACCCCAGCGCCAAAAAGGCCAGCATCGGATCGCGGACAAAAAATTCAAAACCATAATAAGGCGAAAGTGCCCACAACACTTCGGGCCGGGTCACAAGATGGGCGATTCCCAATCCCGCGAGCGTGAAGAAATAAATAAGAACGATCGGACCGAAAAATTTGCTGATTGCCTCGGTGCCGCGCGACTGCACAAGGAAAAGCCCGATCAATATCGCGACCGAGATTGGAATGACCAAGGGCGCGAAACGCGCCTCGACAATGGTCAAACCTTCGACGGCCGAAAGAACCGATATCGCTGGCGTAATAATCGCATCACCGAAAAACAACGCGGTTGCCACGACAGCAAGAAGCACCAGCGATTTCGCCCTGCCGCCGGGCGTTTTGCGCGTGATAAGCGCCAGAAGTGCAAGGCTTCCCCCTTCCCCCTTATTGTCGGCGCGCATCACAAACGTCACATATTTGAGCGTGACGACCACAATAAACGTCCAGAAGACGAGGCTCAAAACACCATAAATATGGAGCAGATCGACCGGCAATGGATGGTGACCGCGAAAGGTTTCCTTCAACGCATAAAGCGGCGACGTTCCGATGTCGCCAAAAACGACGCCGATCGCGCCGAGCGCGAGCTTGCCGATGCTCCCTTCGATGCGGTGACCACTATGTTCGTCATCGCTTTGCGCGATGTCCGTGCTTTCAGTTGTCGCCATA
>JANLWD010000059.1:0-7975 GCA_031364345.1 Sphingomonas sp. | reverse complement strand
GCCGACATCGCAGGACCGGTTGCGCTGCGTTCGATTGCAGCGGCAAGCGTCACTTGTTCGGGGCAGGTCGCAAGACACAATGTCTGGACCTTGGCGAGGTTTTCCTTTGCTTTGGTCAAAGCTCCTTTGCTGACCATTGCTTCGCCCTGACCGGCAAGCGCGACGATGTCGTTGGGTTCGATCAGCAAAGCTTCACGGTAGAGCCGGATCGCTTTTCCGGGCAGCGCCTGTTTCTTCGCGACATCAGCAAGCGCGAGAAACGCCGGGCGGTTACGCGGATCGACCGCAAGCGCGGTTTCCAGCGCGTCGTTGGCGGCATCATAACGTCCGGCAGCCGCTTCGGCCTGACCCATTTTGGTCAATGCGAGCGAACGCGCGTCAATCTGATTATCGGGACGCTGACCGTGGCTGACACTCGACACAGTCGCAAGAAGAGCGGCAAGCGCGATTGCCGGTGGCGTAAGGCGCATCAGGGTCTCCATAAGCATTTGACGACCGTGGCTAGCACGCCCGAATGAGCCGCGCGACGAAAAAACCATCGGTTTTGTCGCGCGACGGCGTCAATGTTCGTGCCATTTCGAGCGTCCACGCCGTCTGATGACGAAGAAAGGCATCGATTTGCAGCTGTCCCTCTTCGTCGATCAACGAACAGACCGCGTAGACAAGCGCGCCGCCGGGCCTAACCAGTTCGGCGGCCAGTGTCAGCAGCGATGCCTGAAGCGCGATCACGGCATCGAGGCGCGCATGCGTGAGGCGCCACCGCAATTCGGGATTGCGTCGCCACGTCCCCGATCCCGAACACGGCGCATCGACAAGGACGACGTCGGCCGCATCGACGAGATCGTCCAATAGCTCGCGTTCGCGTTTGGGATTGAGCAGCCGGATCTGAACGAAGCCCGCTCCCGCAACCTGCGCCCGCGGTGCGAGCCGCGAAAGGCGACCGCGATCGGTATCGCAGGCGTAAAGCGCACCCTGCCCCGCCATGGCGGCCGCAAGCGCCAATGTCTTGCCACCGGCCCCGGCGCACAGATCGATCACAGTTTGACCGGGTTTCGCCTCACATGCTTCGGCGATCATCTGGCTGCCGCCATCCTGAACTTCGACAAGGCCCGCCAGTTCGGGGCGGTTCGCAAGCGGGATCTTATCGGGCAGGCGCAGGCCGTTTGCCGTGCCGTCGATGAATTCAGCGCCAGTCAATTCGGCCTGCATCGCTTCACGCGAGGTTTTAATCGGGTTGACGCGCAAGTCGAAAGGGGCACGTTGCAACAACGCTTCATGTTCGCTCTCGGGAATGATCCGCGCGAGCCAGCCAGGGAGCAAACTTGGCGTCGCAGGGCGTTCGGATGCGCCGATTGCAGGCGGTCCGTGCGCCGAGCCATCGAAAAATGCCGTCATTGCCGCATCGCCGACGGCAAGCCCCAGCATCGCCGCCCTGCCCGATTTCGGCACATCGCCGAACGTCCGGATCGCACGATAAACAAGATCGCGCACCGCACGCCGATCGCCCGATCCGGCGAAACGACGCGTTTTGAACCAGTCGGCAATGATCGTGTCGGCCGCCGCACCATTGTCGCGGACCGAAGCGATGATGAGATCAAGAATTTCGATGCTGGCCTGAATGCGCGCCGCCGGAGTCATGAAATGCGCGTCATCGCGTCGGGTAATTCGGCGCTTCGCGCGTGATCGTCACGTCGTGGACATGGCTTTCGCGAAGCCCGGCGCCCGTGATCCGGACGAACCGGGCGCGCGTCTGCAAATCGGTGATGGTCCGTGACCCGGTGTAACCCATCGCGGCCTTCACCCCGCCGACAAGTTGATGGATCACGTCGCGCGCCGGACCCTTATAGGCGACCTGACCTTCAATACCCTCGGGCACCAGTTTCAGCTGATCTTTGATATCCTGTTGGAAATAGCGGTCGGCCGAGCCGCGCGCCATGGCGCCGACGCTGCCCATGCCGCGATAGGATTTGTAGCTGCGTCCCTGATAAAGAAAGACTTCGCCGGGTGCTTCTTCGGTCCCGGCAAGCAGCGAACCGACCATCACTGTCGATGCACCACCCGCCAACGCCTTGGCAATGTCGCCCGACGTGCGCAGACCGCCGTCGGCAATCACTGGCACACCCGATTTTGCGGCTTCGTTCGCCGAGTCCATGATTGCCGTCAGCTGCGGCACGCCGACGCCGGCGACAACACGCGTGGTGCAGATCGATCCGGGTCCGATACCGACTTTGATACCATCGGCACCGGCATCGATCAGCGCGCGCGTCGCTTCGGCAGTGGCGACATTGCCAGCGACGATCTGAACCTTGTTGCTGAGCAGGCGGATGCGCTCGACAGCAGCGAGGACCATGCTCGAATGGCCGTGCGCGGTATCGACCACGATCAGATCGCATTCGGCATCGATCAATGCTTCGGTGCGTTCGAACCCGGCATCGCCCGTTGTCGTTGCCGCAGCAACGCGCAGCCGCCCCGTTCCGTCTTTCGTTGCGCTCGGATAGGTGACCGCTTTTTCGATGTCCTTGACCGTAATCAGGCCGGTGCAGCGGAAGTTCGCATCGACCACAAGCAGTTTTTCGATGCGCCGCTGATGCAGGAGGCGCTGTGCTTCCTCCTGGCTCACGCCTTCCTTGACGGTAGCGAGATTCTGACTGGTCATCAGTTCGCTGACGGGCTGTGCAGGATTTTCGGCGAAACGGACATCGCGGTTCGTCACGATGCCGACAAGCTTTCCTGATGCCTCGACAACCGGAATGCCCGAAATGCGGTGACGCGTCATCAGGCCGCGGGCTTCGGCAAGCGTCTGTTCGGGGCGGATCGTGATCGGATTGACAACCATGCCGCTTTCGAAGCGCTTGACCGCGCGCACAGCATCAGCCTGCGCTTCGACAGTCAGGTTGCGGTGAAGGACTCCGATCCCGCCAAGCTGTGCCATGACGATCGCCATGTCGGCTTCGGTCACGGTATCCATCGCCGACGACAGGATGGGAATGTTGAGCGAAATTGCCTTTGTCAGCTGTGTCCGGGTATCGGCCTGGCTGGGCAGGACATCGGACGCGCCGGGCTGCAACAGCACGTCATCAAAAGTCAGCCCGAGGGGAATGTCCATAGCCAGAAAAGCGCCTGTTGCGAGTCGTGGCGGTCCATGTAACCGCGCGACCGCACGAGCGCCAGCCGACCGCTATTTCTTGCCGAACAATCCACCGATCATGCCGGCGATGTCGTTCAGCGGGTTGCCGTCGCCATCCTTGTCGATCATCGATGCAAAGCTCGCCAGCGAGCCTTCGCCGCCGATTTGCCCCACGATGTCCTGAAGCTTGTCGGTCGGCAAACCCGTCTTTTCAGCGGCGAGCGCCACCGTATCACCCGCTTCGGTATGCGACTGGCCCAGCGCTGCGACAGCGCCCTGAACCTGTTCAGGCGTCAGGCCGACTTTTGTTGCAAGGTTGGCGATATCGACCTGTTCGGAGATTTTTCCGAGGAGTCCATCGAGCATTCCCATGAGTCGTCTCCTGTGGTTTGGCGGCGGTATAGCGCGTTTTCGATCAGCGCGCGAACTTGCTGGCCATGCCAATGATGTCGTTCAGCGGATTGCCGTCATGATCCATGTCGAGAAGCGAACCGAGTCCGCCGATGCCGGGTTGCGGTGTCGCCGGCTGCTGACCGCCGCCCATCATGCCGCCGAGCACATTGCCGAGCATGCCGCCGAGCCCGCCACCCGTGGATGGTTCGGGCGTCGCGGCTTGCGCTCCGCCGGCATGATTGGCCATATATCCGGCGACTGCCATGGCGATCAGTGGCAGCATCTTTTTCAGCAAATCGCCCGAAATGCCGGTTTTTGTCGATGCGTCCGCCGCGACCGTCCGGCTGACATCTTTCGATCCGAAAATCTGGCCAAGGACATTATTGCCCGCATCGACGTTGCTTGGACCCGCGCCGAGAACGCTGGCCAGCAGTCCGCCGCCGCCCATGCCCCCGAGCATGCCGATAAGCCCGCCGAGCCCTTCGGGCTGGGCCTGAGCTTGCCCCTTGAACCCGCCGAGGATCGCCGGAAGCAGCGCCGCAGCACCCGTCGCCGCCGTTCCTTCGTCAACGCCAAGTTCGCGCGCGATGGCGCCGATGCCACCAGCCTGATTGAGGATGTCCATCATGTTCATCGTCGTTGCCTTTCAGGCAGCCTTGGGTGCGGATTGACGAACGCCTTCATCGACATGGTCGGCGAACTGCGCAAAATTATCGATGAACTGTCCGACCAGTTTTTTCGCAGTGAGGTCATAATCGGCTTTGTCGACCCAGGCGGCACGCGGATCAAGAATGCCGCTGTCGACGCCATCGACAGCGACGGGCACCTTGAAACCGAAATTGGGATCGGTGCGGAATTCGACGCTGTTCAGGCTGCCGTCGAGTGCCGCGTTAAGCAGCGCGCGCGTCGCCTTGATCGGCATGCGCTTTATCCCCGGCATCGTTGCCTTGCCGCCGGTCCAGCCGGTATTGACGAGCCAGCAAGTCACGCCGCCCCGCGCAATGCGTTCCTTCAGGAGATTGCCATATACACTTGGATGACGCGGCATGAACGGAGCGCCGAAGCAGGTCGAAAACGTCGCTTCAGGCTCAGTCACGCCGATTTCGGTACCGGCAACGCGCGCCGTGTAGCCCGACAGGAAATGATACATCGCCTGATCAGGCGTCAGCTTTGCGATGGGGGGAAGCACGCCATAGGCATCCGCAGTCAGCATGATGATATTCGTTGGCACCGGCCCGAGATTGTCCGCGCTGCAATTCGGAATGAAATCGATCGGATAGGAGCCACGGCTGTTTTCGGCGAGCGAGGCATCATCGAAATCGAGTTCACGCGTGTCGGGATCGATCACGACATTTTCGAGCACTGTGCCGAACCGCTTCGTCACGGCAAAGATTTCGGGTTCGGCCTCGGGCGAAAGGCGGATCATCTTGGCGTAACAGCCGCCTTCGAAATTGAAAACGGCGGTGTCGGACCAGCCATGTTCGTCATCTCCGATCAGCGTGCGCGACGCATCGGCCGATAGCGTCGTCTTGCCAGTGCCCGACAAGCCGAAGAACACGGCAGTGTCGCCCCCGGCACCGATATTGGCCGAACAATGCATCGGCATCACGCCCTGCAACGGCAGCTTGTAATTGAGGATCCCGAATACCGACTTTTTCATTTCACCGGCATAGGCCGTGCCACCGATCAGGATCAGCTTTTCGGTGAAGTTGACCGCGATCACGGTTTCCGACCGGCAGCCGTGGCGCGCGGGATCGGCGCGAAAGCTCGGCAGGTCGATGATCGTGAATTCGGGCATGAATGCCGCCAGATCAGCCGTTTCGGGCCGCACGAGCAGCGTACGGATAAACAAGCTGTGCCATGCGAATTCAGTGATGACGCGCACGTTGACGCGGTATTCGGGCTGTGATCCGCCGAACAGATCCTGTGCGTAAAGCGTGTCCTTTGCCGCAAGCGCTGCCATGAAATCCGATTTCAGTGCCGCAAAATGCGCCGGCGTCATCGCGACGTTGGTTTTGCCCCACCAGATCGAATCTTCGGTTTCGGCATCGCGCACGAAAAACTTGTCCCTGGCCGAACGTCCCGTGTGCTTGCCCGTGGCGACGACAAGGGGTCCGTCCTTTGCAAGGATCGCTTCGCCATTGCGCAGCGCATGTTCATAAAGCGGCGCCGTCGCCAAATTCCAGTGAACGGCAGCGTCGGTCGCTATGCCCTGATCGGCAAGCGCAAAATTGGGGGCACGATCGGCCACGATGTTCTCTCCAGAAATCAACAATGTTTAGTGCGGCGCGACCCACAAACTTTCATTTAGACAATCGCTTAGTATTGCCGCCCCGCATCGTCAAATAGGTCGTCGTCCGGGGCGTAGTTGCCGGTCGCGCAGCCATCGGTTAAGTCCGCCGCGTGAGCGCAACGATTGCCCTGATCGACGACGACCGAAATATCCTGACGTCGGTATCGATCGCTTTACAGGCCGAAGGTTTCCTGACGCGTGTTTATGCCGATGGCGAAGCGGCACTGAAAGCGATGCTCGACAATCCGCCCGACCTTGCGGTGTGCGACATCAAGATGCCGCGGCTCGACGGCCTCGAATTGCTTCGCCGGTTGCGCGAGAAATCTTCGTTGCCGGTCATTTTCCTGACGTCGAAGGACGACGAACTCGACGAAGCGCTCGGCCTTGCGCTTGGCGCCGACGATTATATCGCGAAACCATTTTCGCAGCGGCTGTTGATTGCGCGCATCCGTGCAATCCTGCGCCGCGTCGAGATCACACGCGATGCTCCCGATGCCGATTTGCCGATCAGCGAACCGATCGTCCGCGGGCGGCTCGAAATGGACGGCGCGCGGCACCGTGTGCTGTGGAATGGTAAACATGTTGCGCTGACCGTCACCGAGTTCATGATTCTCGAAGCGCTGGCATCACGGCCCGACGTCGTGAAAAGTCGAAATCAGTTGATGGACGTCGCTTATCAGGACGATGTTTATGTCGACGACCGCACGATCGACAGCCATATCAAGCGTTTGCGCCGCAAATTCCGCCAGTCCGATCCCGATTTCGATGCCATCGAGACACTTTATGGGGCGGGCTATCGCTTCTCAGACGCCTGACCTCGATAAACCCGAGCTGGAAATGCTCCGGCGTCGCCGCACCAGCGGATCGTTGACCCGGCGCATCTTGGCGGTGAACATCATTGCGCTGGCACTGGTCGGAGGCAGTATATTCTACCTCGACGGATTTCGGTCGCGGCTGATCGAAGAGCGGCGAACGCAGCAGGAAAGCGAACTGGAACTGGTGGCAACGGTGCTGGCATCCACGCCCGAAAGCGCACACGCCGCCATCATCCGCTCACTCGGCCAGGAAGCCGGCGATCGCGTCCGAACCTATGACGGCAAAGGGCGCCTTGTCCTCGACAGCTGGAAGCTGGGGCCGCGCACGTTCCGGTTGATCGACCCCGCAACCGAAACGACGAGCGCACGGGTTGCGCGGTGGATGGATGCCATCGTCGATCGCATCGTGCGCGCGCAGATCCCGCCGCCCTACATCGACCAAGGCCGCGCCAATGCGGAAAAATGGCCTGAACTGCGGGCAATCATTTCGGGTGATGCGCACATCGCCTCACGCGTCCGGCTCGCACCCGACCGATCGATCGTGATCACGGCGGCGACGCGTGTCGGGAACCGGCCGATTTTTCTGCATTCGGTCGAAAATGCGCTCGACGTGACGCGGCTGGTTCGTGAAGAACGGTTCCGGCTGATTGTCATCGTGACACTCGCGCTTTGTCTGTCGATCGCGCTGTCGGTGTTTCTGGGACGGACAATCGTGCGGCCGTTGCGCAGTCTGGCCGATGCCGCCGTGCGCGTCCGACAGGGGCGCGCGCGCGATGTCGTGGTGCCGCGATTGCCCGAGCGGACCGACGAGATCGGCCAGCTCGCACGCGCCGTTTCCGACATGACCGGCACCCTGCGTGACCGGATCGACGCAGTCGAGGCTTTTGCCGCCGATGTCAGTCATGAACTCAAAAATCCGCTCGCGTCGTTGTCGTCGGCAGTCGAAAGCCTCGACCGTGTAACCGATCCCGATTTGCGAAGCCAATTGCTCACGATCATCGGCGACGACGTGCGCCGGCTCGATCGGCTGATCACCGATATCGCCGATATTTCGCGGCTCGATGCGCAGCTCAGTCGTTCGGCATTTGCCCCGACCGATCTCGGTTCGCTGTTGCATTCGCTGATCGATGCCCGCGCCGCGCGAATGCCCGAACTGGAAAACCAGCTTTCCTATGCAAAGCCCGTCGACCCCGTGATCGTGCTTGGCGACGAAGCACGGCTTGCGCGGGTGTTTGACAATCTGATCGACAATGCGCTGTCATTCTCGCCACCGCAGCACGGCATACGTCTTGGCGTGGCGGGACGCGGCGCAAGCACGGTCGCCTGGGTCGAAGACGACGGACCCGG
>JANLWD010000055.1:0-16060 GCA_031364345.1 Sphingomonas sp. | reverse complement strand
CCGTGGCGGCGTGCGCGCACATCGCTCGGGCTGATGATGCGCGAGGGTTTGCTGAAGGAAAACATCGATGGCGAAGCGCTGCTCTGGGCGCACAGCCGCCTGATCGCGCGGCCCGAGGAACGCAAGATCCTGATGGTGATCTCTGACGGTGCACCTGTCGATGATTCAACGCTCAGCGTGAATTCGGGTTCATATCTTGAAAAGCACCTGCGTCAGGTGATCGGCTGGATTGAAAACAAATCGCCGGTGCAATTGGTCGCGATCGGGATCGGCCACGATGTGACGCGATATTATGCCAAGGCAGTAACGATCATGGATGCCGACCAGCTTGGCGGGACGATGGTCGAGCAGCTGGCAGGATTGTTCGATATCGAGGATTAACGCTCAGTCGCGACGAGCAGCTTGTCGATCTTGCGCCCATCCATGTCGACAATTTCAAATCGGTAGCCGCCAAGCGCAAAATGATCACCGACACTGGGCAACCGTTTGAATTCCGCCAGTGCGAGGCCGGCGACGGTCGCATAATCACGGTCGTCGGGAAGAGTGATCCCGATTTTTTCGGCTAATGTATCGGCAGCGAGCCAGCCCGAGACGAGCAAGCTGCCGTCGTCGCGTTCCACCAGCGGGGGATCGGAATCGATGTCGTGATCGGACGCGAATTCACCGGCGATTGCGGCAAGCAAGTCGGCCGGCGTCACGATCCCTTCGAGATGACCATATTCGTCATGCACCATTGCCATCGGCACGTCAGCGCGGCGCAGCGCTTCGAGAGCATCCATGGCGTCGACCTGGTCGGGCACGATCGGCGCTTGCTTCATCATCGCACGCAGATCGATGTCGTGGCCGTCGACCAGCCGCGCCACGATGTCACGCGCTTGCACGACGCCGATGATCCGGTCGACCGATCCTTCGGCAACGAGCATACGGCTGTGCGGGAGAGTTCGTAACACAGCGAGGAGTGCGTCGTGATCGGCATCGGCGTCGATCCAGTCGACTTCGGTGCGCGGCGTCATCACTTCGCGCACCGGCCGGTCGGCAAGGCGAACGACACCCGAAATAATGGCGCGTTCGGATTCTTCGATGACGCCCGATTTGCTGGCTTCGGCAACGATCAGGTGCAATTCCTCGGCAGTAACGTGCGATTCGGATTCGCGGTTCAGCCGAAGCAGTCGAAAAATCAGGGCGCTCGTGCGATCGAGCAGCCACACGACGGGTGCCGTCGCCTTTGCGAGCCAGACCATTGGCCGTGCCATGGCCGCAGCAATCGGTTCGGGCGCGCGCAAAGCGAATTGTTTGGGCACGAGCTCGCCGATGACCAGCGACAGGAAAGTGGTTATGCCGATTACAATCGCAAAGCCGATAGCCTGCGCCGTCTCGGCCTGAACCCCCAGCAGCGCGATACGTTCGCCGGTCGGACCACCAAGACTCGCGCCCGAATATGCGCCCGCGATGATTCCGATCAGCGTGATGCCAATCTGAACCGTCGACAAAAACCGGCCCGGATCGGCGCCCAGTTCAATGGCGATGCGCGCACCGCTGCGCCCGCGACGTGCAAGCGCTTCGAGACGAGGCTTGCGCGCCGACACAATGGCAAGTTCAGACATTGCGAACACGCCGTTAAGCGCGACAAGAGCCAAAATGATCGCGACGTCGGTCCAGGGATACGGGTGAAGATTGGTTGGGGGCATGGTCGCAGGGGATGATTGACGGTTTTCTGTCGATTGCACAACAGCGTGATCATGCGGCGTTCAATCCGCATGCGGAACAATAGCGCGGCGTCAAAGGTTTATCAGCCGGGTCGCAAGGGAGATGACAATGAATTCGAAGATCGTATCGATCGCAATGATCAGTGGGTTATTGGCGACGACCGCATGCACCACAAATCCTGAAACGGGTAACCGGCGCATATCAAAGGCCGCGATCGGCGGCGTCGGGGGTGCCGCGGCGGGCTTGCTGCTCGGTGATATCCTGGGCGGACGCAATGATCGGACCGCGAAAATCGTGGGGGCAGGGATTGGTGCCATCGCGGGTGCCGGCGTCGGCGCCTATATGGATGCGCAGGAAAAAAAGTTACGCGCGCAGACAGCGGGGACCGACGTTCAGGTTATTCGTGACGGCGACACGCTGCTCCTCAACATGCCGTCGGGCGTCACATTTGCCACCAATCAGTCGGCAATTCAGCCGCAGTTCCGCACAACGCTGGATCAGGTCGCGCAGACCTTGGCGTCATATGAAAAGACTTACATCGACGTTTATGGTCACACCGACTCGACGGGGAATGACGGCATCAACATTCCTCTCTCTCAAAACCGTGCCCGGTCGGTTGCCGATTATCTTGCATCGAAAGGCGTTCAGTCTGCTCGGATCGGCACGCAGGGTTTTGGTGCAAGTCAGCCCGTTGCCGACAACATGAATGAAATCGGTCGACAAGCGAATCGCCGCGTCGAGATCAAAATCGTGCCGGTGCGCGAAGGCGATTCGCGCGGTTAACGCCGCGATGCGAAAAAACTTCGCAGCAATGCCGCCGCCTCGGCTTCACCCAATCCATTGGTGACGTCGGGGCGGTGGTGGCATGTCGGTTGCGCGAAGATGCGTGACCCGTGTTCGACGCCGCCGCCTTTTTCGTCCGAGGCCGCATAATAGAGCCGAGCGATCCTGGCATGAACGATCGCGCCCGCACACATCGGACATGGTTCGAGCGTGACCCAGAGGTCGCAACCGTCGAGTCGATCCTGGCCGAGTGAGACGCACGCGGCGCGAATCGCAACGATTTCCGCATGCGCCGTCGGATCCCTGCTGGCGCGTGTTGCGTTGCCGGCGGACGCGATGATGGTTGTTCCGCGCGTGATGACCGCGCCGACCGGAACTTCGCCGACAAGTGCCGCCTGACGCGCAACCTCTAGTGCTTGCCGCATCGGGTCGGGAAGGGGGAATGACATCGGAGGTGCTTAGTCGACGACGCGTGGTTGACGGAAGTGCCGTTTACGGTTAGCTGCGCACGCTTTCCAACCCATCGAAATATCAGGACGAAGCTCATGGCGCGCATTTGCGAATTGACCGGCAAAGGTCGCATGGTCGGCAACAATGTCAGCCATGCCAATAACAAGACCAAGCGGACTTTTCTGCCAAATCTGCAGAATGTGACGCTGATGTCGGATACGATGGGCGAGTCGGTCAAGCTGCGCGTGTCGACGCACGGCCTGCGCTCGGTCGAACATGTCGGTGGCCTCGATAACTGGCTTGCCAAGACAAGCGAAGACAAACTGAGCCTGAAGGCGCGACGTCTCAAGCGCGCGATCGCCAAAAAGGCCGTCGCCGTCGCTGCCTAATTCAGTTTGAGTTTGAGCAGCAGCGTCCGCTGCCATCGCATCAGATTGTCGTCTGACACCAACCAGACGATCGTCTGGCCGTTCACCTGTTCGGCTGTAATGCCTTCGAAATTGTCGGTGATTGCCGGAGCCTCTAACGTCGCGATGGTCCGCCCTTCGAGAATGGCGGGCGCTTCTGTGCCGATGGCGTCGACCAAAACAATCTTGCTGGTGAATAGCGCAGGCAACGCAAAGCGCCGGTTGAGAACGAGGATACGACCATCGGGCAATTGCGTCGCGTCGACGGGGCGATAACCTTCGGGTGGGCGAAAACCAAAGAGCGCGGCTTTCGCTTCGGGATCGGTCGGATCGCGGTCGGACAGAACTGCGCGAACGGGGTCGCGACCGCTTTTTACATCTTCGGCGATGATCAGAAAACGGCCGTCTGACAGGCGAAGCATCGTCTCGGCGCCATTTTTCCTTGGCCATGTGGCGATCGAGGCCGGCTCGACGGTCATTTCAGCGGCGGAGATGTCATCGTTCGTGCGGCAGATTCTGTTTCGCCATTCATAGCTGATCCACCACGTCTGGCGATCGGGTGAGTGCGTCAAAGCTTCGGTGTCGTTGTCATGTTTGCTGACCACGGTGCCGCATGTGTCGGGCACTCGAAACACTTCGGCATCGGAGATATTGCCGAATCGACCGAGACGAAACCGGATGATGCTGCCGTTGTCGCCCAGTGCGGTAACCTGATCGCCGTCGACGTCGATTGCCGACATCGTGCCGAAGCCACGCGTTTCGCTGGTCAAGGACCAACCGCCGAGGAATGTCAGCGCGCCGATACGACGCCGATCGGGATGCGAAGCATCGAGCATGACCGGCGCGCTTTCGATCTGGAGACGCTGGTCAGGCGCCGGCGTGATCGCAGCAGGAACCGACCCGTCGATGCACTGACCAAGCAAAAGAGGAAACAGGGCAATGAAGAAACGGCGCATCGCAGCACCCCTTAGCGGGTAATGGCCACCTGAACATTCCCTAACAGCCATGTTCAGGATCGGGCCACGCGAATCGGGCTATCTGCTAGTCATCGAATGCAACGGGTCAGCAAGGAGACGATCGATGATGAAGAAATATTTAGGCGCAATCGCCGTCGCCAGCGTCGCGCTAACCGGCATTGCGGCAACACCCGCGCTAGCCGATGGCCGATACAATCGCGGCGATTATTATCACGGCCGTGGCTATGATCGCGGATATGACGATCGCGGGTATCGGTCGAGCGGATATGATCGCGGTTATCGCAACGACGGTTACGACGATCGTCGCGAAGTTCGTCAGGATTATCGCCAATGTCGTCGCAGCAGCGGTACCACCGGCACGATCATCGGCGCAATCGCCGGCGGCTTGCTGGGTCGCGAAATTGGCCGTGGCGGACGTTTCAACGAACCCAGCACGACCGGACTGATTCTCGGCGCTGGTGCCGGTGCGCTCGCCGGACGTGCGATAGATAAAAACGGCAATTGCCGTTAACGCTTACCCTTGGGTCGCTTATCGAGGGTTAGAAGCCGGGCCTGCGCCGATGCGTGGGTCCGGCTTCGACATTTTGGGTGCTGGCGCGTCGGGCCACGCGCTCTTATTAAGCGGCGATGACGGATATCGAAAACCGGGGAATCTCAAGACGTAAGCTGATCATCGGTGGTGGCGCCGGCATCGGCCTGATCGTTGCATGGGCGGCGTGGCCGCGCGTATTTCGTGACAATCTTGTCGCGGCACCCGGCGAGCATATTTTCAATAGCTTCGTAAAAATCGGGATCGATGGACATGTGACCGTCGTCGTTCCTCAGGTCGAAATGGGACAGGGCGTCTATACGACGTTGCCACAAATAGTTGCTGACGAACTGGGTGCCGACTGGCGCACTGTCGCGGTCGAGGCTGCGCCGGTTAACCCGGCCTATGATAATTCACTGCTTGCCGAGGAATGGTTCGGCACCACTCGCGGCGCAACGATGGTCACGGGTGGGTCGACGAGCGTGCGCAGTTACGAAGCGCGTTTGCGCGACGCCG
Source organism: Sphingomonas sp. (assembly GCA_031364345.1). Taxonomy (GTDB): domain Bacteria; phylum Pseudomonadota; class Alphaproteobacteria; order Sphingomonadales; family Sphingomonadaceae; genus Sphingomonas_O. The sequence continues at coordinate 10,691 of JANLWD010000055.1, read as the reverse complement.
GCGCTGCGGCACGCGCTTTGCTGTGTGTCGCCGCGGCAAAACGCTGGGATGCCGATTGGGAAGCCTGTGATACCGAAGCCGGCTTTGTCGTGCGCGGCAATGACCGTATCCGTTTTGGCGAAGTCGCAGCCGAAGCGGCATCACGCACCGTTCCGGCAAACGTCGCGTGGCGCATTGACACCGATCATCGGTTGACGGGGCATTCGGTGCCCCGGCTTGATCTGCCCGCAAAAGTCGATGGATCGGCAAGTTACGCCGCCGATGTTCGGCTTCCCGACATGGTCTACGCTGCCATTGCGCAGGGGCCGCTAGGCGATACCCGTCTGAAATCGTGCGACAAAGCAGCGGCAGACGCAATCACGGGCGTATTGTCGGTCGTTGAAACCGATCGCTGGGTCGCAGCGGTTGCGACGAACTGGTGGGCGGCAAACCGCGCTGTCGAAGCCATCAAACCCCAATTCGTCACGACCGGCGGCCTTGCAAACGATCGCGGGATTGCCCGGGCGCTCGACGCAGCATTTGACGACGGAAGCCGGATTGCCAGTTTCGGCGACGTCGGGGCGGCGTTTCGCGGCGCGAACGTGGTGACCGCGGAATACCGGATCGGGCTTGCGGCACATGCGGCGATCGAACCCATGGCCGCAACCGCACAGATCGAAGGCGGGCGGATGCAATTGTGGATCGGCACGCAAGTGCCCGCTTTGGCCGCGAAAGCGGCGGCACGAGCGATCGGCCTAGCCGATGAGATGGTGACGGTACATCCGATGATGATCGGCGGATCATTCGGCCGACGCTTTGAAGTCGAAATTGCGGGGCAGGTCGCTGTCCTCGCCGATCGATTGAAACGCCCGGTCCAGCTTATGTGGAGCCGCGCCGAGGATATGCGACAGGATCGCTTTCGGCCCGCCGCGGCTGCCCGGATGACGGGTAAGGTCGGCACCGCAGGCCAAATCGAAGGCTGGCTTGCCAAAATCGCCGTGCCGGCAACGCAGAGCGAATTGCGCGCGCGGGTTTGGGACGGCGCACATCCACATGAGGCAATGCGCGGTGCCGAAGGGGTTTCCGGTGAACAGGTCGTTGCCGGATCGGTGCCGCCCTATGCCATCGCGGCGTATGCCATCGACCATCACCCGGCAAAAATCGGTATCGCGACGGGCGACTGGCGCGGGCGGGCGCATGGGCTGACCGCATTTTTTACCGAATGTTTTGTCGATGAACTCGCGGCGGTCAGCGGCGTCGATCCATTTTCGGTGCGGATGGCGGCACTCGTCAACAATCCCCGACTGGCACAATGCCTGTCGCGCGTTGCCGCTGCTGGCGGTTGGCAGGGGGGTGGTGTCGGTACAGGCCAAGGACTGGCTTGCCACAGCATGGCCGATAGTCATATCGCGGTTCTCGCCGAGGCCGACCTTGGCGCCGTCGGTGGCCGGGTGCGCGTGACGCGCCTAGTCGCGGTGGTCGATTGCGGGCGGGTGATCAATCCCGATATTGTTAAACAGCAGATTGCGGGTGGATTAATGTTCGGAATGGCCGCGGCGACGGGAACGCCGGTAGAAATCGTGCGGGGCTTGGCAGGGCCGACGCGATTGGGTGCGCTGAATCTGCCCCGGCTGGCGGATGCGCCAAAGATCGAGATCGAACTCCTGAACAGCCCCAATCCCCCGGGCGGGGTCGGCGAACTTGCCGTGCCCGCTGTGGCGCCTGCGATCGCAAATGCGCTTTACGCACGCACCGGCAAGCGCTTTCGCACATTGCCGCTGGTGCGGCGATGATCCTGCCTTCGGATCACCCGCCGATTGCGCCGCGCAAGATCGGCGTCCTTCTCGTCAACCTCGGCACGCCCGACGCTCCCGACGTGCCCAGCGTAAAGCGCTACCTCAAGGAATTTCTGTCGGATCGGCGAGTCGTCGAACTGCCCGCCTTTTTGTGGCAGCCGATTTTGCGCGGTGTCGTGTTGAATACGCGGCCCAAACAATCCGCCGAAGCCTATGAGCAGGTCTGGATGAAAGGCGGGTCACCACTTGAAGTCATCACACGCGATCAGGCAGCGGCGTTGGCCCGCAGTTTTGGCCCGGGTGTGACGGTCGAATATGCAATGCGTTACGGCTCGCCGTCGATCGGTGATCGATTGAAAGTCCTGAAAGACCTGGGTTGCGACCGTATTCTCGTTGCACCGCTTTATCCGCAATATTCGAGTGCGACCACGGGAACGGTGAACGACAAATTGTTCGAACAGCTTCAGGAAATGCGTTGGCAACCGGCATTGCGCACGATGCCGCCATATCATGATGATCCGGCGTATATCGGTGCGTTGAAAAGCTCGCTCGAGGCGGCGTTGGCGGGCCTTTCGTTCAAGCCCGATGCGATTGTCGCGAGTTTTCATTCGATGCCGCTCAGCACGCTGATGAAAGGCGATCCTTATCATTGCCAATGCCAGAAAACGGCGCGACTGCTTGGTGAGGCGCTCGGCGGTGAACTGGTTGTCAGTTTCCAGTCGAAGCTGGGCCGGGCAAAATGGCTCGAGCCATCGACCGAAGCGACACTGGCGCGGCTCGCTGCCGAGGGCATGAAAAACATTGTTGTCGTAACGCCCGGATTTTCGGCCGACAATCTGGAAACTCTCGAGGAAATCGCGATCCGCGGACGCGAGACGTTCGTCGAGGGTGGTGGTGTCGAACTCGTCACTGTCCCCTGCCTGAATGCGAGCGATGTCGGTGTGGCGATGCTGCGCACTTTACTCGCGCGCGAACTTGAAGGCTGGGTTTTGCCTGCCTAAGCTGCCTCCAATAAAAAGGAGAGGCTAATGGCAAGAATCGCAGTCGTCACTGGCGGCACACGCGGCATCGGCGAGGCGATCAGCCTCGCTCTGAAGGACATGGGGATCACCGTCGTTGCAAATTACGCTGGCAACGATTCCAAGGCAGCGACTTTTTCCCGACAACATGGCATTGCCGTTTATAAATGGGATGTTGGTGATCATCAGGCGTGCATCGAAGGGTGCGCCAAGGTCGAGGCTGATCTGGGACCGATTGATATCGTCGTGAACAATGCCGGAATCACACGCGACGGCGTGCTCGCGCGGATGAGCTTCGATGACTGGAACGATGTGATGCGCGTCAATCTTGGCGGCTGTTTCAACATGGCAAAGGCCACATTTGGCGGCATGGTCGCGCGCGGATGGGGCCGGATCGTCAATATCGGGTCGATCAACGGACAAGCGGGGCAATATGGCCAGGTCAATTATGCTGCCGCCAAGTCCGGCATCCACGGATTCACCAAAGCGCTGGCGCAGGAAGGTGCCAAGAAGGGCGTGACAGTAAACGCGATCGCTCCGGGTTACATCGATACCGACATGGTTGCAGCAGTTCCCGCCGAAGTGCTTGCAAAGATCGTCGCAAAGATCCCGGTCGGGCGGCTGGGGCAGGCCCACGAAATTGCGCGCGGCGTTGCGTTTCTGGTATCCGAGGATGGCGGTTTCGTCACCGGATCGACGTTGAGCCTGAACGGTGGCCAGCACATGTATTGAGCGGTGAACATACCGTATCACCCGCCTGTCAAACGATCGGTCACGATTGCGGGGCATGAGACGTCGATCAGTCTGGAGCCGCTCTTTTGGGAACGTCTGATCGCGGCAGCCGAGGCGGCGAGTTTGCCGCTCAATGCGCTGATTGCGCGGATCGATGCCGAACGGATCGCGGTTGCGAGGCGACCTAATCTGGCGAGCGCGCTCAGAGTTTGGGTGCTGACCCAGGCAGAATAATTGCAATGGATCAATTCGGCGGTTGCATTCGCCGCTGCCTAACCTTCATCATGCGCCCGTGCTGAGGCAATATGAACTGGTCGAGCGGGTCAAATCCTATGATCCCGACGCTGATGAGGCGCTGCTCAATCGCGCCTATGTCTTTTCGATGCAGATGCACGGGAGCCAATTGCGCGCGTCAGGCGATCCGTATTTCAGTCACCCCATTGAAGTCGCCGGAATTTTGACCGATCTTCATCTCGATGACGAGACGATTGCGACCGCGATCCTTCACGACACGATCGAGGACACGCTAACCACGCAGGAAGAAATCGTTTCCAAATTCGGATCATCGGTCGGTCGTCTGGTCGATGGCGTGACCAAGCTGAGCAAGATTGAAGCGCAGACCGAAAATGAGCGCGCGGCGGAAAATCTTCGTAAATTCCTGCTTGCGATGTCGGACGATATTCGTGTGCTGCTCGTCAAGCTTGCCGACCGGCTGCACAACATGCGCACGCTGCATTTTATCGGCGATCCGGTAAAGCGGCGGCGCATCGCCAAAGAAACGATGGATATTTATGCGCCGCTCGCCGAACGCATCGGCATGTATGAATTCATGAACGAAATGCAGACGCTGGCGTTTCGCGAACTCGAACCCGATGCCTATGCCTCGATCAGCAAGCGGCTGGGCCAGTTGCATGACGGCGGTGGTGATCAGATCGCGCGGATCGGGTCGGGGCTGAAATTGCTGCTGAGCCGTGCCGGTGTCGAAGCCGATGTGTCGGGCCGTGAAAAACATGTTTTTTCGATCTGGAAAAAAATGGCTGAACGGCACATCAGTTTCGAGCAATTGTCGGACGTGATGGCATTTCGCGCAATCGTTCCCGATGCGGCGAGCTGTTACAAGGCGCTGGGGACAATCCACCAGCGCTGGCCGATGGTGCCAGGGCGCTACAAGGATTATATTTCGACACCGAAACGCAACGGTTATCGCAGCTTGCACACGTCGGTGATCCATTCGGAAAAGATGCGGATCGAAATTCAGATCCGGTCGAGCGAGATGCATGCGCAGGCTGAATATGGCCTAGCATCGCACTGGACCTATAAACAGGGGCGTAAACGGCCCGATGTGCCTTCGCGCTGGATCAGCGATCTTGTCGAAATTCTGGACAACGCCGAAACGCCCGAAGAGCTGCTCGAACATACGCGCATGGCGATGTATCAGGATCGCATTTTTGCGTTCACGCCGAAGGGAGAATTGTTTCAGCTGCCCAAAGGCTCCACGCCGATCGACTTCGCCTATGCCGTGCACACAAAGCTCGGGAACGAAGCAGTCGGCGCCAAAGTGAACGGTCGGGTCGTGCCGTTGCGCACCCAAATCGAAAATGGCGATCAGGTGCAGATCCTGAAATCAAAAGCACAAGAGCCGCAGCCCGCATGGCTGAACTTCGTCGCGACCGGCAAAGCCCGCGCGGCGATCCGCCGGTTCGTGCGCAACAAGGAACGCGACGAAAATGTCGCGCTCGGTCGCAAAATCTATGACGAAATCGTGGCACGCCTGCCCGCGCAACTGGCGGGGGATGCGACGGCGGGCGCGCTGAAGCGATTGAAGCTGCCCGACGCCGATGCGTTGATGGAAGCGATTGCCCGGCGAACATTGACTGATGCTCAAGTGATGGAAGCGCTGATGCCCGGATCGGCAGGGGGCGATGTCGCGTCGGCAGCTCCGCAGCAACGCGAAGCGATATCGATCAAAGGGCTGACACCGGGTGTCGCGTTCATGCTGGCGAACTGCTGTCATCCCGTGCCAGGGGACCGGATCGTCGGATTGCGCCGTGCCGATGAAGCAATCGTCGTCCACACCATCGGATGTCCGGAACTTGCCAACGGCATCGATGCTGACTGGGTCGACCTTGCATGGGGTGACGGATCCGACGGTGGCGCGGCACAAATCGTTGCGGTTTTGAAGAATGAGCCCGGTTCACTTGCCGTGATGGCAGGGATTTTCGGCAGTCATAAAGCGAACATCCTGAACCTCAAACTAGAGAACCGGGACGCAAGCTTTCATACGTTTCGCGTCGACCTCGAAGTCCATGACGTTCAACATCTGATGCGCATCATTGCCGCATTGCGCGCCGCCGATGCCGTCAGCACCGCCGAACGTGCCTGAGGCTTCATCGCGTCGTCATCGCGCTGCAACAGTCGGCATGCACCGCTCAGACAAAGGAGTTTATTGATGGTTCGTATCGATCGCCGCCAGCTTATCACGACGGCTGCATTCGGGATGGGTGGCCTGATGATGCCCGGCGGCGTTGCAATCGCACAGGCGCTGAATGCGGCGCGCGGTTTTACGCATAATGTCGCCAGCGGCGAACCCGACATCGACTCAATCCTTTTATGGACGCGATTTGTCGGTGCGGACAAGAGCGCGCGCGTCCGCGCCGAGATTTCCGAAACGCCCGATTTTTCGCGGATCGTGGCGAAAAACGAAATGATTACCGGGCCGTGGCGCGACTGGACTGTGAAAATCACACTCGATGGCCTCGCGCCCGGCCGACGTTATCACTATCGCTTTATCGGCGATGACGGGGCGATGTCCCCCGCGGGACGGACCAAAACCTTGCCCGTCGGTCGCGCGGCGTCGTTCAATCTGGCGGTATTTTCCTGTTCGAACCTGCCGTTCGGCATGTTCAATGCCTATGGTCATGCCGCCGCACGCGACGACATCGACCTGACGATGCACCTTGGCGATTATATTTATGAATATAAACGCGGCGGATATCCTGACGATAACCCGCGGTGGGATCTGGTGCAGCCGCAAACCGAGATACTGTCGCTTGCCGACTACCGCCTGCGTTACGCCAGTTACCGCGCCGACCCCGACTTGCAGGCAATCCACAACCGGCATCCGATGATCATGTCGATGGACGATCATGAATCGTCAAACGACAGCTGGGAAGGCGGTGCGCAAAATCATCAGAGCGAAGACGGGGACTGGGCCGCACGTCGGTCGGCAGCAATTCAGGTCTACCGCGAATGGATGCCGATCGACGACACTCCCTACAAAGCCTATGAACTGGGCGATCTGGGAACATTGTTCCGCACTGAAACACGACTGAATGCGCGCAGCCCCGAAGCTGAAATCGCGCGCATGTTCGCGGCGCCCGACGTTCCCGCTGCACTGGCAAAGTTCAAACGTGAGGCATGGGGTGATCCGGCGATCACGATGATGGGCACGACGCAGGAAAGCTGGCTCGCGCACGGAATTAAATCGTCGGTCCGCGCCAGAAAGGCATGGCAGATTGTCGGGACAGGGACAATCATGGGGCAGACATATATGCCGTCCGAAGCCGCGACGTGGATCGGGAAAAATGCTTCCGACCGCGCCAAAACCTACACGCTGGGCGGAATCGAACTCGCAAAAGCCGGACTGCCATTCAATTTCGACAATTGGGGCGGCTATCCGGCGGCACGTGCGCGACTGCTTGGCGCGGCGCAGGCGGCATCGGCGAACCTTGTGATGCTTGCGGGGGACAGTCACAATGCCTGGGCCTATGAACTGTCGAACGGGGGCCGCGCTGCCGGAGTTGAATTTGCTGGACATGCGGTCACATCGCCGGGTTATGAATCATCGACCAAGGGTGTCGATCCGAAAGTCGTCGCCGCAGCACTGGTCAAATCGTCGCCCGAGCTGAAATGGGCCGACACGTCGCGGCGTGGTTATATGCGGCTGTCGATCACATCTTCGGCGGCGACCAACGAATGGGTGTTCATGGATACGATCGCCAGCCGGTCGATAGCAGCGAGCGACGTGCACCGGATGCGTGTGAAGCGCGGTGCGGCAAAGCTCGAGACTGTTTGATCCGGTCGTCAAACTGGCTAAGAACATCGCATGCTTACCGATCCCATCGTCATATGCAGTATTGCGCGCACACCGATGGGTGGATTTCAGGGCGCGCTCGGCAGTGTCGCCGCAACCGCGCTCGGTGCCACCGCGGTCAGGGCCGCGGTCGAGCGCGCACAGATCGCACCGGCCGCCGTGGGACAGATTTTCATGGGTTGCGTCCTGCCCGCCGGCCTGGGTCAGGCGCCCGCACGTCAGGCGGCATTGGGCGCCGGGTTGCCGCAATCGGTCGAAGCGACGACAGTCAATAAAATGTGCGGGTCGGGGATGCAGGCGGCGATGATGGCGCATGACGCGCTTGTCGCCGGTACGGCCGATGTCATTGTTGCCGGCGGCATGGAATCGATGTCGAACGCGCCATATCTTCTGATGAAGCATCGCGGCGGCGCGCGAATCGGACATGATGCCGTCAAGGACTCGATGTATCTCGACGGGCTCGAAGATGCTTATGATCCCGGTAAACTGATGGGAGCGTTTGCCGAAGATTCGGCGCGCGACTATCAATTCACGCGCGAGGCGCAGGACAGCTATGCCTTGCGATCCTTGTCGCGAGCGATCGCGGCGATCGACAGCGGTGCGTTCGACGGCGAAATCGTTGCGGTCGAAGTGTCCGGGCGCGGCGGGACGACGCTGGTCGAGCGCGACGAGCAGCCGGGCTATGCCAAGCCCGATAAAATCCCGATGCTGAAGCCCGCATTTGCAAAAGACGGGACCATCACGGCGGCAAACGCGTCATCGATTTCCGATGGCGCCGCGGCAATGGTCATGGCGCGTGAAAGCGTCGCCGTCGCAAACGGCATGCCGATTGTCGCGCGGATCGTGGCGCATGCTGCACATGCCCATGCACCACCGCTGTTCACGACGGCACCTGTCCCCGCGATCCGCAAGGTGCTGGCAAAGGCGGGGTGGACCGTCGACGATGTCGACCTGTTCGAAGTCAACGAAGCCTTTGCGGTCGTGGCAATGATTGCCGCGAAGGAACTGGGCATCGCCGACGACAAACTTAACGTGAACGGCGGCGCGACGGCGCTCGGCCATCCTATCGGCGCTTCGGGTGCGCGGATTTTGGCGACACTGGTTGCGGCGTTGCACGCACGTGGCCTTAAACGTGGCGTTGCTGCACTATGTATTGGCGGCGGTGAAGCCACCGCAATGGCCGTCGAACTGCCCTGAGCGACGCGGTTGCCTCGACCGAGCGTGCTGCACTCGTGGCGGCACTGAAGCGCGTGGCTGATGGCGACCGGGCGGCGCTTCAGGATGTGTACCGGCGGACTTCGGCGAAGCTTTACGGTGTCGCGCTGCGTATCTGTCCCGATGGCGACGAGGCCGAGGACGTGTTGCAGGACGCTTTTATCAATGTGTGGCAGAAAGCGGGGTCGTTCGATCCCGCGCGAGCCAGTCCGATTACCTGGCTTGTCGCGCTGACCCGCAATCGTGCGATCGACCGGTTGCGTGCCAGGGGTAAACGCGTGATGACACCCATCGATCTTGCCGCCGAGGTTGCCGACGACCGGCCCGATGCCGAACAATGCCTGATTGCGCATCAGGCGGACTCACGCATCCGTGCCTGTATCGAAACGCTCGGAAACGGCGATGCCGTCCTGATCCGCACCGCGTTTTTCGACGGGGCGACCTATAATGACATTGCCGCGCGTACGTCGACGCCGATCGGAACGGTCAAAAGCCGCATTCGCCGCGCATTGATGAAATTAAAGGCTTGTCTGGCGTGACCGAAGACGACGACATCCTCGCAGCCGAATTCGCGCTCGGTCTGCTCGACGAAGCCGAAGCGGCCGAAGTGCAGGCGCGTGCCCGGACCGATGGCCCGCTCAGCCTGCGCATCGCTTGGTGGCGTGACCAGTTGATGCCGCTGGTCAGCGAAGTCGAAACGCCGCCTCCCGCAGGCGTCTGGCAGCGGATCGAAACGCAGCTGCCGGGTAACGACAATGCGATGACGATGACGCTGATGCAGCGCTGGCGAGCCGCAGCGGTTGCTGCGTTGTCGGTCGCGGCTGCGCTGGTTCTGTTCATTGCGATGCGGCCCTTGCCCGTACCGATCGTCGAGCCCGCAATTCCGATGCCGATGGTGGCCGCACTGGCGGGTGAAAAAGGAACCGTCGTCGCTGTGAGCTATGACGCGACATCGGGCAAACTCGTGATCGCGCCGACCGCGCTTGACCCCGGCAAGGGCGATGCCGAGTTGTGGGTCATTCCCGAGGGCGGAAAGCCACGGTCTCTGGGTGTGGTCAGCGCGAAACTTGCCGATCAGCAATTTGTTCCGTCGGCCGATCGTGCTTTGATCCTGCCCGGTGCCACGCTGGCAATTTCACAAGAAGCAAAAGGCGGCTCGCCGACGGGGCAGCCGACGGGTGCAATTGTTGCGGCAGGCAAAATAATTCGGACCTGAATGCATCTTCGTGTGTTATTGTTTCGTAGCTGAATCGAGCAGCCGCCAGTCGCGGTTGTGTCAGCTTTTCGGAGAGTCCCCCATGAAGAAATTTGCGTTTGTTGCGATGCTTGCCCTCACGGCCACCGCGACTCCATTGTTGGCAAACAGCCACATGGAAAGTTCGGCCAAGAGCAAGAAAATGAAAGCGAAACTGCCCGTGGTCGGTGGTGCTGCCATGTATCCGACGAAGACCATCGTCGAGAACGCATCGGCGGCCAGCAATCTGACCACACTCGTAGCCGCGGTTAAGGCCGCCGGTCTTGTTGAAACACTGTCGGGCCCGGGTCCGTTCACGGTGTTCGCGCCGACCAATGCTGCGTTCGCCAAGCTGCCTGCGGGCACGGTCGAAACGCTTGTGAAGCCTGAAAACAAGGCAACGCTGACCTCGATCCTGACGTATCATGTGCTGCCGGGCAAACTGACCAGCGTCGAAATTGGCAAGGCGATCAAAGCTGGCAGCGGCAAAGCCGAAGTCACGACTGTCAATGGCGGCGTGCTGACCGCGAGCATGATGGGCGGCAAGCTGATGCTGACTGATGCCAAGGGTGGTATGTCGATGGTTTCGATGGCTAACGTCAACCAGTCGAACGGCGTCGTTC
>JANLWD010000053.1:0-4189 GCA_031364345.1 Sphingomonas sp. | reverse complement strand
GTCGAGAATTTCGGCGCAGGGGATCTGCTCGAGATCGAACAGCCCGATGGCAAGCGGTTCATGGTGCCGATGACGGCAGAAGCTGTGCCCGAATGGGGGGATCGGGTGGTCGTTGACGCTGCGTTCGTCGAATGACCTTCCACACCCAAATCCTGACTCTTTACCCCGAAATGTTTCCCGGGCCGCTCGGCATTTCGCTGGCGGGGCGGGCTTTGTCCGAAAACATCTGGTCGTGTGATCCCATTCAGATCCGCGATTTTGCGACGGACAAGCATCGGTCAGTGGACGATACACCTGCCGGCGGGGGCGCGGGGATGGTTTTGCGGGCAGACGTTTTGGCGGCGGCGGTGGATCATGCGGTTGCAGCGCATCCGGATGTCCCCATCCTCGCCATGACGCCGCGGGGTGCACCGCTCAGTCAATTCCGCATTCGAGAGATTGCCGCAGGGCCGGGGGTGACAATCCTGTGCGGTCGCTTCGAAGGTTTTGACGAACGCCTGTTCGAAGCCCGGCCGCAGATCGAGGAGGTCAACATCGGTGACTACATCCTGTCAGGCGGCGAACTTGGCGCGATGGTCATTCTGGATGCTTGCGTTCGGCTCCTCCCCGGCGTAATGGGTGCGGCTTCAAGTGGAGATGACGAGAGCTTCGAGATGGGGCTTCTCGAACATCCGCAATATACCCGACCCGCGATTTGGGAAGGGCGTGCGATCCCGCAAGTGTTGCGATCGGGGGATCACGCGGGCGTTGAGGCGTGGCGAAAGTCACAGGCCGAAGCCGACACACGGTTACGCAGACCGGACCTTTGGGAGCGTCACATCGGCGTTCGGGTTCAGCCTGCCTCTGGCGCGCGACGAAAGACAAGGGACGAATGAGATGAATCTCATCCAGACGATCGAAGCCGAAAACATTGCCAAGTTGCTCGAAAAGCGCGCCATTCCCGACTTCCGCCCCGGCGATACGCTGAAAGTTGGCGTGAAAGTCGTCGAAGGCGAGCGTACTCGTGTTCAGAATTATGAAGGTGTCTGCATAGCGCGCGCCAACCGTGGCATGGGATCGAGCTTTACGGTTCGCAAGATTTCGTTTGGCGAAGGCGTGGAGCGTGTGTTTCCGCTGTATTCGCCGAATATCGACAGCATCGAAGTCGTCCGCAAGGGTGCCGTGCGTCGTGCCAAGCTCTATTATCTGCGCGGTCGTCGCGGCAAATCGGCGCGTATCGCGGAACGTCGCGACACACGCGGTGATGTCAAGTCGACGCCCGCCGAGTAGAATCCACCGGCACGCGTCGTTTGCTCCGAACCTGTCGAAGGCTTGTTCTTTTCTTTCCCGCTGGTGACGGTAGAGGACATGATCTCGAACTATTTGGCTCAGACGGAGTGGGGGATGCACAAGTGTCTATCGGTTTTTGTGGCCATCGCACTCGTTGGTCCCGTAATGGCAGATGAAACTCCTGCACCGAAACTGACACTCGAGCGCGTCTTTGCCAGTCCTAGCCTGCAGGGACCAACGCCGCGTGCCGTCAAGCTTTCGCCCGATGGCAGCTTGCTGACAAGCCTGCGTCCTCGCGCCGATGATCGTGATCGGTTCGACCTGTGGGCAGTGGACACGACGAGCGGTGACGCGCGCATGCTGGTCGATTCGACGCGATTCGGCGGTGGCGAGATCAGCGAAGCCGAAAAGATGCAGCGCGAGCGCGCGCGGATCGGCGGTACTAAGGGCATTGTCAGCTATGATTGGGCACCCGACGGCAAGTCGCTGCTTGTGCCGCTCGACGGCGATTTGTTTGTGGCTGCGCTCGACGGATCGACCAAGCGCCTGACCCAGACGCCTCAGGGCGAGCTCGATGCGACGGTCAGCCCGAAAGGCGCTTTCGTGTCTTTCGTTCGCGACCAGAATCTGTTCGTGGTCGACACGATTAGTGGGACCGAGCGCCGGCTTACACGCGACGGCGGCGGCACACTGAGCTGGGGCATCGCCGAGTTTGTCGCGCAAGAAGAAATGGACCGGACGCGGGGACACTGGTGGTCGCCCGACGACAGCCGCCTTGCAATCGCGCGCGTGGACGAAAGCGGCGTTGCGATTATCAGTCGTGCAGCGATTGGCGCCGATGGGACGAAGATTTTTGACCAGCGCTATCCGCGCGCCGGCGCGGCGAATGCGATTGTCGACCTGTATGTCATGAAAAATGACGGCAGCGGGGTAGTGAAAGTCGACCTGGGTAAAAATCCGGATGTTTATCTGGCACGCGTCGACTGGGCCGCGGACGGCAAAGTGCTGTATGTTCAGCGACAGAGCCGCGATCAGAAAACGCTGGACCTGTTGCGCGTCAATCCCGACACCGGCGCGGCGGTCGTCGTGTTTACCGAAACATCGAAAACCTGGCTGAATCTGCACGAGAATTTTCGTGCGCTGAAGGATGGCGGGATCCTCTGGTCGTCCGAACGCGACGGTTTTTCGCATCTTTATCGTTTCGATCGTGGCCAGTGGACTCAGCTGACCCGCGGCAAATGGATGGTGCGCGACGTGATCGGCGTCGACGAAGCCAGTGGTGTGATTTTTTTCACGGGGAATCAGGCCTCGCCGATCGAGCAGCACATCTATTCGGTCTCGACGAACGCTGCTGCCGGTGCTCCGCTTCGCCAACTGACGGATGCCGGGTCGTGGAATACGGCACGGATGAACCGCGACGCCAGCCGTATGATCGTGTCACGGTCGAACCCTTCGCAACCCGATCAAAGCTATCTTGCCGATACCGAGAATAAACGGCTGAGCTGGATCGAGGAAAACCGCGTCGACGGGCCGCATCCCTATGCGCCGTTTATGTCGGCACATGTGGTGCCCGATTTCGGCATTTTGAAAGCCGCTGACGGCACCGCGCTGCACTATAAAATCATGAAACCGGCGCTCGCGCCGGGACAGCGTGCGCCGGTATTCGTACAAGTCTATGGCGGTCCGGGCGCCGGGCGGCAGGTGATGAACAATTGGGGCGGTGCGCTTCAACAATATCTGGTGCAACAGGGCTGGGTGGTGTTTTCAATCGATGGACGCGGCACGCCCGACCGCGGAAAGGCCTTTGAAGATGCAATTTACCGGGCGATGTCGGGCGTCGAAGTCGACGACCAGCTCGTCGGTGTCGATTGGCTGAAAAAGCAGGATTTTGTCGATCCGAAGCGGATTGCGGTCTATGGCTGGTCGTATGGAGGCTATATGACGCTGCGGCTGCTCCAGCGTGCGCCGGGGGTCTTTGCGGCGGGTATATCGGGAGCTCCCGTGACCATGTGGGAGCTGTACGATACGCATTACACCGAGCGTTATATGGGAACGCCGCAAATCGATACCGCTGCTTACCGAAAATCGAGCGCGCTAGAGGGCGCAACGGCAATGTCCGACCCGCTGCTGCTCATCCACGGTATGGCGGACGACAATGTGGTGTTCGAAAATACAACAGCGCTGATGGCCAAACTGCAACAAAATGCAAAGCCGTTCGAAACGATGGTCTATCCCGGCCAGACGCACCGCGTTGCCGGGCCGGGGGTGAGTGTCCATTTGTGGCGCACAATCCTGAATTTTCTAGATCGGACCGTCGTCAAAAAGAATGACTGAAACCGTCGTTACGGCGCATAATCGTGCTATTACATTGCGCGTCGCAGAGCGTTTTGAAGAGGCGCTGGCTGCGATTGAAGCAGCGCTGACGCTGGGTCCGCCAAGGCCTGAATCGAGGTTGATGCGGGCGCATATCTTGGGCGATCTGGGGCGGTTTGACGAAGCAGTCGATGCGTATCAAAAATTATTGTCCGATCATCCAGACGTCATCGATGGCCATCAAACATTGTCGTCGTTGCTCCCGCAAATTGGTCGACGTTCCGAAGCGCTGGAGAGTTACAAGTCGGCGCTGGCAAAGCGGCCCGACATTGGCATGCTTTGGGTGTCGGCTTTTGGGATGGCCCGCGGCTTGTGTGACTGGCCAGCGCTCTTGGCGTTTGCGCATGATTGCGAAGCGCGGTTTGGCAAAGACACGGTGATTACGGTTTATCGGGCCATCGCCTTATCAGGTCTCCACCGCGATGCAGAAGCGCGCGATATGCTTGTCGATGCCCTTGCTGTAGAACCGGGATATGCACCGGCGCGAACGACGCTGGCACACGTGCTAACACGGCTTGGTGAGTATGAAGCGGCCGAAGTCGAAGCG
>JANLWD010000012.1:0-20719 GCA_031364345.1 Sphingomonas sp. | reverse complement strand
CGCAATGCTGGTCAGTGCATTGATCCGCCGCGTTTCGGGAGCGGGTGGGAATGCCACGGTGGTGAAAAAAGGCGACCCGACGGCGGGTGCCATCCTTTTGATCTGCATGGAAAAAGGCGTCGTCCAATCGGTCCGTGAACGCGTGCTTGGCATTGACAATATCTATGCGTGGATTGCGGTTGGACCCGATGAAGCGGTGGCGCGTGACGATTACCTCGAACGGCGGCAAACACGCGATTGTGATCTTTGGATTGTCGAACTGGACATCGCGAACGCCGAACGGTTCGTCGCTGAAGCTGGTTAACATGGTTGACTCACCAGGCGCCGCACCGCACCGGCCACTCAATTTTGATGAGCGCAGCCGCAGCACGACCTGGGATATGGGGGCCATGCGGACGCCAGTCGGATAGCTGACCGGGGCTTTTTGTCTGTTGCCCAGCCTTTTGGTCGTCTGGCCGCATGTTTGTGAATTGAATGTCCAAGTTTCCTTATGCCGCCAGTTTGGCGGCAACAACCATTTGTTCTTTTCTGGCAATTGGTGTTTTCGCTTCGGATCAAGCCGTTGGCGCGCCATTGTTTCCGCCGGCGATCATTGAATCGCTGCCGAGCGAACCGCTTGTCGAGCGGACTGCCGATGACGGTATCAATGATGACATCGCGACTGATCAGGTTCCCGTGATCGACTTCCCCAAACGAACGGCGAGTGCTTCGCTGGCATCGCTGGTCGCGCGGCATTCCGCAGACTCAGTCGGTGATCGTGAAGCGGACTGCCTTGCCAAGGCAGTTTATTTCGAATCGAAAGGCGAGCCACTCGTTGGTCAGCTTGCCGTTGCCGAAGTCATCATGAACCGGGCAAAATCAGGACGCTTCGCCGGAACGCTGTGCGGCGTCGTCAAACAGCCGAGCCAGTTTTCGTTCGTGCGTGGCGGTGGTTTCCCCCCGATCGTCAATCCGGCGATGTGGCGCCAGGCCGTGGGCGTTGCGCAGGTCGCGCTGAACGGGTTGTCGGATGGGCCGGCACAAGGCGCGCTGTATTTCCACGCGAAACGCGTTTCGCCCAATTGGGGCAAACAACGTGTGGCGACCGTCGGCAATCATATCTTTTATCGTTAGGACTATCGGATGTTCCCCGCCTGTTCTAGGCAAGGGGAATGCCTTGTGCGCCGCTTTCGTCCGCCGAGTTAACCTCGCATGTTGTCCGCGGTGTTGCGCGGTTGCTGCTGCGCCATGATTGCGTGACTGTCAGCGAAGTCACGGTGGGCAATGGCCGGCGCGTCGATCTGATGGGATTATGTGCCAAAGGCATTGTGACGATCGTCGAGGTTAAAGTATCGCGCGCCGATTTTCTCGGCGATCGCAAGTGGACCGAATATCTCGATTATTGCGACCGGTTTTTCTGGGCAGTCCCTGACATATTCGATGCCCGGCTGCTCGACCGCGTCGACCGATTGCCCGAGCGGGCAGGGCTGATCGTCGCCAACCGCTATGACGCCGCAATTGTCAGAGAGCCGGTCACGCTTGCGTTGTCTCCGGCACGGCGCCGTGCCGAAACATTGCGTTTTGCCCGACGTGCTGCGCGGCGTTGCTTGGGCGACATTGACGACGGGATCGTCACGACAATCTAGTTTGGGCCCACTTTTGCTTTGGGCTTGGGCCGGGCTTCGTCGATCGCTTTCACGATTGCCGCCGATCGCATATCGCGTTCGGCATATTGGCGTGCCGTCAATCCGGATGCGGTGTCGGCCTTGTTCGGGTTCGCTCCTGCCGCGAGCAAAGTGCGCACCGTTGCGATATCGCGATTTTGAACAGCGCGGATCAACGGCGTTTCGCCGCTGCTATTGGCGAGATCGACTTGCGCCCGCCGATCGATCAGCAACGCCAAGCCTTCCGCAAATCCGAGTTGCGCCGACAGCATCAGCGCAGTGTTGCCCCCGGCATCACGCATGTCGGGATTTGCGCCCCTTGCAAGGAGGAACGACAGCCAGGTCACATCGCGACGCTTGGTGACGATGTGCAGCGCGCCTTCGCCCGTCGATGCATCACGCGTATTGATAAGGACGGCGCCCGATCCGGGCTTGTTGATGAAGTCGGTCACTTTCTGACCTTCGCGGTCGCGCACGGCCTTCAGGAAATTGTAACTGTCCGAAAATTGCGCCTGCGCGGACACTGGCGCGATTGTGGCGATCACCCCCAGCGCAAACCCTGTATATCGCATGTCGTCCACCTGTTCGTTTCGTCTGTCTTGCGTTGGCTGTGCTAACATCGCAAGGCTGGCGGTGTCATGAACCGATTATGCCTTCTGCTGCTCGCGGCGCTTGCGTCCTGTTCGGCGCCTGCGCCCGCGCCGCGCGCACCGCTTGAGGGCGCTCGAATCGGCGGGCCGTTCACTCTTGTCGATCAGAATGGCGCGACCGTGACCGACCAGAGCTTTCCCGGCCAATATCGCGTGATGTATTTCGGATATACGTATTGCCCCGATGTTTGCCCCACTGATATGGCCAATCTCGCTCGCGGCGTGAAAGCATTCGCAAAAGCCGACCCCGCGCGTGCGCGCCGACTGAAATTCATATTCGTCAGCATCGACCCCGCGCGCGACACGCCGGCGGCGCTGAAGACATTCACGGCCGCGTTCGATCCCAATATGGTCGGCCTTACGGGGACGCCTGCGGCGATCGCCGACGTTGCCAAGGATTACGGCGTGTCGGTGTCGATCCCGCCCGATCAGCCCAAGGAGGGCTATATCGTCGACCATAGTCGCCAGGCTTATCTGATGAGCCCTCAGAACAAACCGATTGCGCTGGTACCGCAGGACGGGACGGCAGAGGAAATAGCGAGCGAGCTTGGCAAATGGGTGCAGTAATCGAGCGCTTCTGGGAAAGTGTTGCGCTCGACAAACTCGACCGCGGCCAGTGGGAAGCATTGTGTGACGGCTGCGGGAAATGCTGTCTGCACAAGCTCGAGGACGACGAAACCGGGGAGCTTTACCCGACCAATGTTGCCTGCAAATTGCTCGACCGGCGCATGGGGCAGTGTTCCGATTACAAGCATCGTCATGCTTTCGTCCCCGATTGCGTTCGCCTGACTCCGGCGAAAGTCGACACGCTCGACTGGCTGCCGCCGACATGCGCATACCGGCTGCGGCATGAGGGTAAACAGCTTCCGGCTTGGCATTATCTGGTCAGCGGCGACCGCGACAGCGTGCATGCCGCCGGACAATCGGTGCGCGGCTGGACGATTTCGGAAATCGACGCTGGCGATCTTGAGATGCATCTGGTCGATCGTGATGACCTCTGACCTTCGCTTTGCAGCAGGCGACGATCGTGACTGGCCACTGGTCGTCGTCCGGCGGCGCGGGGCAAAGGGGATGCGGCTGAGCGTCGATCCGCGTGATGCCACAGTCCGGCTCAGCTTGCCGTTGCGGGCCCCACTTTCGCCCGCATTGCGCTGGGCGGCCGGGAAACGCGGTTGGGTTGAACAGCAATTGGCCAAACTGCCGTCACCACAGCCGATCGTTCCGGGAATGCATTTTTTGCTTGGTGGCGATGCAGTCGTGCTCGACTGGAATGCGGCATATCCACGGCGTCCGTATCGGATCGCTGATCGTTTGTGCGTCGGCGGTCCACGCGAACAGATGCCCGCACGCGTGCTCCGATTTCTGAAACGGACCGCGCTCGAAACGCTCGACCGCGAGACGCGCGCATTGGCCGCGGCAAACGGCATCACGATTGCCCGGGTCGGTATCGGAGATCCCAAATCGCGCTGGGGAAGCTGTGCCGCGACCGGCGACATACGCTATAGCTGGCGGCTCATCCTTGCGCCCGACGATGTCCGCCGCGCGACCGTTGCGCATGAAGTGGCGCACCGCGTTCACATGAACCACGGACCCGATTTTCATGCGCTTGTCGCGGCGCTGCATGATGCTGATCCGCAGCTTTCACACCGCTGGCTGCGCACCAACGGTGCGGCACTTCACTGGTTCGGTCGCGGCTGAGCGGTATCGATGACGGGCGGCGGCTTGGCGGGTAATGTGCCCGGTAGCTTCGCCATATTTCCTGTTTTTGGCGGCGGCGGTGGTGCGCCATCCTCGCGACCCAGCACGCCGTCGATCCATTTCTGGTCGAATTGCTGTGGTGCTTCGATATCGGGATTGGTCGCAGGCGGCGGTTCGCGGGTTCCGGGTGCGGCGTCATAGGGAACACCATTTTCGTCGACATAAACGCCGTCATCGGCATTGCCGAAATAGGCCTCTTCATCGGGTTCGAGCTGCCATTCGGGCAAAACCACGTCAGTCTGGAATTTCTCAACCGGTCGTTTCGCGACGGCGACTTTCATGAACTGAGCAAAAGCCATGGCTGGCGCGCGTCCGCCCTGAAGCCCCGGGATCGGATCGGCGTCGTCGCGGCCCATCCACACGCCGGTCGTGATTCCGCTCGAAAAGCCGAGAAACCAGCCGTCCTTGTTCGAACTCGTCGTACCGGTCTTGCCGGCAACCGGGCGTCCGATTTGTGCCGCGCGCGCCGTGCCGGTGTTAACAGCCGTCTGGAGCAAGTCGATCATCTGTGCGGCGACGGCAGGCGCGACAAGCACCTGGCTGGTATTTGCCTGATGTTCGTAAAGCACTTCGCCTTTGCCCGTCGTGACTTTCAATATCCCGTACGGCGCGACCGCGACGCCGTTGCCGCTGACACTGGCAAAAGCGCGGGTCATGTCGATCAGGCGCACGTCAGACGTGCCAAGCACCATCGACGGTTGTGTGTTGATCGGCGTCGTGATGCCAAAGCGACGCGCCAT
This sequence comes from Sphingomonas sp., assembly GCA_031364345.1. Lineage (GTDB taxonomy): Bacteria > Pseudomonadota > Alphaproteobacteria > Sphingomonadales > Sphingomonadaceae > Sphingomonas_O. The sequence goes on along the minus strand of JANLWD010000012.1, from coordinate 15,928 downwards.
GTTGGCGACAGCGCTGGTCGTGACTTCTGCGCCGAGTTTAGCGGCAACAGTGTTCACCGAATAAGCAAAGGCGGTGCGAAGATCGATTTCGCCTGAATAGCGCCGCGACGAATTGCGTGGTTTCCAGCCGTTGATATCGACCGGCTCGTCAACGACAACGTCATCGGGCCGGTGGCCGAATTCGATTGCAGCAAGATAGACGAACAATTTGAAGGCCGAACCCGGTTGGCGCACGGCCTGCGTCGCGCGGTTGTAGATCGACGAGACATAATCCTTGCCGCCGACCATCGCGCGCACCGCACCGTCACGATCGAGCGAGACGAGTGCGCCTTGCGCCTTGCCCGGGGTATTGGCGCGGATCGATGCGTCGGCTGCGTTCTGCATGCCAAGGTCAAGCGTGGTCCACACGTCGATCGGTTCGCTGCCTTCGTCGATCAGCGTATCGAGTTGCGGCAGCGCCCAGTCGGTGAAATAACGCACGCTATTCTGTTTCGGTTCGGGCGCAATGACGACTTTGGCCGGATTGGCGGCATCGACGTCGCCTGCGCTGACGAGACCCTGTTTCTGCATGACGTCAAGGACGACACCGGCGCGCCCCACGGCTGCTTTGGCATCGGCGCTTGGCGAATAATTCGATGGTGCCTTGACCAGCCCGGCGATGATCGCGCTTTCGCCGAGTGACAATGTCGTCGCCGAATGACCGAAGAATTTGCGCGATGCCGCGTCGACACCATAAGCGCCACCGCCGAAATAGACGCGATTGAGATAAAGTTCGAGGATCTGATCTTTCGAAAACTTTCGTTCCATCGCCAGCGCAAGAATCATCTCGCGGATTTTGCGCGTCCAGGTTTTGTCGCTGGTCAGAAAAACATTGCGCGCCAGTTGCTGTGTAATCGTCGAGCCGCCCTGCGTGAACCGCCCGCGAAGGTAGCGGACCTGAAACGACCGGACGATACCGATCGGATCGACACCGAAATGGCTGCGGAACCGCTTGTCTTCGACCGCGACCATCGCGGTTTTCATCGGCGCCGGAATCTGGTCGCTGCTCAGCCATTCACCATAGCTCGGGCCGATCGAAACGATGACCGTTCCATCGGCGGCGTGAACGCGGATCATCTGGCCGTTGGGCGAAGACTTGAGCTCGGTGTAGGACGGCAGCGATTGATAGGCGACACCGACGGTGATCGCGATAATCATGACACCGATCAGGGCAGCGACGAGCCCGATACGGAAAATGCGTCCGACCCAACCGAAGCGACGCGGCGCTGACGATGAGGGGGAACGGGCCATTCGCCGGCGGAACTACGCGTTAACGCAGCGCATGCCAAGCGTCGTTGTCGCCAAGTATCAGGCGGGATCGAAATCGAGCGAGGCGCTGTTCATGCAATAGCGCAGGCCGGTTTCGGCAGGTCCGTCGGGAAAGACATGGCCCAGATGGCTGTCGCATTTTGCACAGCGAACTTCAGTCCGTGTCATGCCCATGCTGGTATCGCGCACTTCGACGACGGCATCGTTGTCGGCGGGACGAATGAAGCTCGGCCAGCCCGACCCCGAATCATATTTGGCATCACTGGTAAAAAGCAGCGTACCGCAGCCCGCGCAATGATAGTCGCCGGGTGCTTTGTTGTCGTTGTAGATGCCGGTGAACGCACGTTCGGTTCCGTGCTGGCGCAGGACATTATATTGCTCGGGCGACAGGCGCGCTTTCCATTCGGCATCGGTCAGGGTTAGTTTTTCCATGTCCCAAACATGGCGTGCCGAAGCGCGCGCTTCAATCCCCGATTCGCGTCGCCCGCGCAAAAGCACGCGCGGCAAAGGGTGCAATCGATAGTGCACGTGTGGCGACGTCGGCGCTCCACGGCGTCTCGCCGCGTTCCCACAGCCATTTCGCCAGCGCGACTGGGCGACGCGTGCGGCGTGCGAAGTCGGCCTGATACTGCGGCGCTGCGGCTGACCCTCCGCCGAGCCAGGCATTGGCCGCAGCAATTCCGCTGGCAATCGCAATGCCGTTTCCTTCGCCTGCCAGTGACGGGATGACCGCCGCCTGGTCGCCGAGGCGGAACAGGCCCGGCTCGCCCGCCAGCGCGCGCCAGCCATAGGGAACCGAGGCGATTGCATCGGCATCGGGCGCGTCGGCCATAAACGCCAGCCGCTCGGCAAGTGCTGGCATCACGTCGCCGAGTTGGCGCAGCAGTCCGGCAGGCTTGCCATCGGCTTCACTCAGCCGGGACTTGCGCACTGCGAGGCACAGGTTGGCGCGCCCGTCTTCCTGAAGCGATAAACCGACATAGCCCCGATCGAACAAATGCAATTCGATACTGTGACCAAGCAATGTCGCCAGCCGCGGATGCGGTCCGATCTTAAAGCGCAGGCCGAGTGTCGGATCGCTGGTGACATGTTTGGGACGGGCATGTCCGCGCAAGTCGTGTTTTCCAGTGGCCAGAAAACGACTGTCGGCATCGATCTCGTCGATGTGGCGCACCGTCATGATCTCGAGCCCGGCGCCTTCGGCGATGGCTTTGGCGCGCATGATCGTATCGAGCCGATGGCGCGACAGGCCGACAGCCCCTCCGGGCAACCGCGCATCGGCACGTCGATGACGGCTGAAAATCCGGACATGGTCGATCGGGTGGCCGCCGGGTTCGACGCCAAGCACTCGCAGGCTTTTCAACGTGTGCCAGCTCATGAATCCACCGCACAGCGCATCACCGAATTCGCGCTGCCGATCGATGACCAGCGGCCTTGCACCCGCTTGCGCGAGCCGGATCGCCGCCGACGACCCCGCCGGCCCGCCGCCGATGATTACCGGACTTTCGAAACGCACAGTCGGAACGGGAACCGGCGGCCAACATGTGCGCCCTCGATCCCAGCCTCTTGTAAAAGCGGACCCCATTCGGCGGGCCGATAACTTCGCCCTACCGACAATTGCCCGTCGTGGCGCACGATCGGATGCCAGCGCATGATCGCCGCGAGCAGCGGAAATCCACGATAGGCAAAGCCGTGGCGGTGCAGATCATTGATAAACCAGCCCTTTTCGGCATGGCGATCCATGAAGCGCAGGAAGCCGATCAGTTGATGGTGCGCCATGTGATGCGCGACGAGGCTCGATATGATCACGTCCCATCGTTCATTGGCGAGATCGGCATAATCGCCCGTCCGAAAATCGATGAGGAGCGCAGCCGGCGTCGCTTCTTTGGCTGCCAGCGCACTGCGCGGGTTGAGGTCGATGCCGACGAGATCGACGTGCCGTCCCGATTGCGCTGCCCAGCGCGCTATGCGTCGCAGCATGTCGCCGTCCCCATAGCCGACGTCGAGAATGCGCAAAGGCCCCGACAGTTGCTTGAGAAAACCGATTGTCGGTCGCCTGGCCATCGTCAGCGTGTTGACCCGAGCGAGATCATGGACGACGGCCGCATAGGTCACCGCGTCGAGATCGTCGGCGTCCATCAATTCCTCGGCGATGATGCGTGCCTCGAGCATCAGTCGACCCAACCGAAGCGCAATCCTTCGGCGGCAAGCCCCGGACCGAAGGCCAGCGCGACGCCCGTGGCGGGCTGCGCCGAAAACAGGCGCGCAAGGACGAACATCAGCGTGGATGAAGACATGTTGCCGTTGTCGTTGAGCACGGCGCGCGATGCCGCCAATTGACCGGGCGTGAGAGCAAGTGCCGTTTCGACCGCATCGAGGATCGACCGCCCTCCCGCATGAATTGCCCATGCGTCAACGGCGCCTGGCTCGGCCGCGCCCGTCAATGCACTGCGCGTCGCAGGATCGGTCAGCGCAGCGGCAATCCGTCCGGGCACTTCGCCCGACAAATGCATCGCAAAACCGGTATCGCCAATGTCCCAGCGGATCAGTGCGTGCGAATCGGGAAGCGTTGCTGCGAACGGCTCGCCCAGCCCGATGCCCGCACCGTCGGCCGAGACGATCGCTGCAGCGGCACCATCGCCGAATTGCAGCATTGCCAGCAACGGCTCGATCGTCAGATCCTCTTGAAGATGCAGCGTTGATAGTTCGACGGTCACGACAAGAACGCGCGCCGCGGGCTCGGACCGGACGATATGGCGTGCTGTCTTGAGCGCTGTGACCGCGGCATAGCATCCCATGAAACCGATCAGGACGCGCTCGACCGCGGGCGACAGGCCGAGGCGCATGGCAATGATCTGATCAATGCCCGGCGCGACGAAGCCGGTGCAACTTGCCACAACCAGATGCGTGACGTTGTGGATGCCGGGCAGTCGAGCGATCGCCTGCAATGCCAGCGCAGGCGCAGCTTTGGCATAAAGTGCCATGCGCGCCGCAGTGCCGGGCATGCCGTCGGCGTAGAAACCGCCAGATTCGACGGGTGAGCCACCACCATCGCCGGATGGAAGCACTGACCAGCGATGGGCAATTCCCGATCGCTTGGCCATTCGAGCGAACAACGCCGAATCGCGCCGGTCGGTCAGCCGCTGACTCGCCCAATCGATAAAGGCGTGATGAATGTCATGGTCCGGGATCGCAGTGCCGATGGCGTTAATTCGGGGACGACTGGGCACGCGCGACTTTCGCATTCGGGATCAACACCGGGGATGCGGCATTGTTGCGCCTGAATGGCGTAGTTAACGATTCATTGAAAGCCATGTTGCTAATACGTCCGCAATGAAGTGGATTTTTGTTCTTTTGCTCGCGGGGTCGTCAGTTTCGGCCGCGGCGCAGTGCCGATTATGCGCGCCGGGGGAAGACGCCGGCTCGAAAGCACCGGTCAAGGCATTGCAGATGGAAATCGAAGCCGCGCTCGATCTCGGTCGCGCGGCGCACCGCGGGCAAATGACAAGCGGCGCGGTGTCGATCGATCCGGTTACCGGCGTTCGGCGTGTGACGGGCGGTCTGGCCGATCTTGGCGGCATGTCGATTAAGGGTACGGTGCGCCTGACCGGGGACGCGTTCGCGCCGATTACGGTCAGTCTGCCGAACCGGATCACGCTGACCGCACCCGATGGCAGCACTGCTGATGTCGTCGAACTGAAAACCAATTTGTCGCCCAATGCAGCGCTCGATGGCCAGGGTCGGCTGACTTTTGCATTCGGTGGTCGTCTGATTGTCACGGCAGGACAGGCTGGCGATTTTCGCGGCCGCATATCGATCAACGCCGATTATCGTTGATGCCTTCACGTGCGTTAACCAATCGGTGAAGGAATATATGAACGACCGCCAGTGCAGAGCGCAGGTCGTGGGGCCAGAAATCGACCGATGCCCTGCGTGTTCGTTTCTTTTGGGGACCAGTTCGTTATGACCAATCGTTTCATCAAGGCCGCGCTTGCCGGCACTGTTATCGCTGCTTCGTTTGCGGCCACTGGCGCGCAGGCAGCCACTGCCACCGCAACTGCCAAGGCACAGATTTTGCGCCAGATCACTGTCGCCAAGACAAGCGATCTCGATTTCGGGACAATCGTGACCGGCGCTGCGGCTTCGACCGTCATCGTCTCGCCTGCCGGAGCGCGCACATGCGGCGTCGGGCTTGTTTGCACCAATGCCGTGACTGCGGCCGGTTTCGGCATCGTGGGTACGACCGGCTCGGTCGTCACGCTGGCGTCGGATGCCTCGGTTACGCTGAATTCGGGCGCGAACAGCATGACGGCGGCACTGCTGACGTCGGCGGCCACACGCACGCTGACTGGCGTTGACAGCTTTACTGTCGGCGGCACGCTCGCGGTGGGCGCAAACCAGGCCGATGGCGCCTATTCGGGCACGTTCACCGTGACCGTCAATTACCAGTAATTCAGACGACAGCTCTGACTTAACGGAAAGGCCCGTCGGCTCTTCGAGCTGGCGGGCTTTTTCGTCGGCCTAAGGAGGGGCTTGGTTAGCGGAATATCAACCTTGTTGCATCATTGTGTGCACGGGGCCGCACCGGCTTTAGGGACCGCACCAATGTCACGTTTTTCGCCGCGTCTTCTGGCGCTGGCTCTCGCCACTGCTGCAACGCCTGCTCTGGCGGCGGGGGATTTGCTGGTCGCACCGACTCGTGTTGTTCTCGACGGACCGCGCGGCACCGAAGTCATCCTGAACAATGTCGGCGCGACGCCTGCGACATACCGGATTTCGCTCGAGCTCAAACGCATGAATGCCGAAGGGCAACTCGATGACGTCAAGCCGGTTGCAGCCAACGGCAAGGAAACGACGACGCTGTCGATGATCAGCTATGCACCGCGCCGCGTGGTGCTTGCGCCCAATCAGCCGCAAGCGATTCGCGTCGGTATCCGTCCGCCGGCTGATCTGCCCGATGGCGAATATCGTGCACATATGCTGTTCCGGGCCATCCCCGATCCAACGCCCGCCAGCGCGACGCCCGTTCGCGAAGGCCTGTCGATTTCGCTCACGCCGATCTATGGCGTCACGATCCCGATCATCATCCGCAAGGGCGCATTGAAAGCGACTGCGGCGATTTCGGATGCGCGCATGATCAAAACCGATGACGGCCCGGCATTTGCCTTCACCCTCAGCCGCAGCGGTGACCGGTCGACCTATGGTCGTATCCGCGTGACGAAAGCTGGCGTGCCCAAACCCTTGATCGAGGCGCGCGGCATCGCGGTTTACGCCGAACTGGCAAGCCGAACGGTTAGTTTCCCCGTCCCGCCCGAAGTTGCGGCGCAACTTTCCGGACCGCTTAAAATCGAATATCTCGAAGACAGCGACACCGGCGGCGGCACGATTGCCGTCATGCAAGCGGTCTTGCGTTAAGCGGCCGGAATCAACCGGACGCATTTGATGCGCCGCCTCTTTCATCACCTCGGCCGGGCTTTCGCAGGCCTTGCACTGGTCGCATCGATTCCGTCGGTGCAGGCGGAGGCGTGGACTCCGTCAGCCGACGACGCAGTCCTGTTTGATGTCCGTCTCAATCAATATCGGTTGGGTGACGGCGTGCGCGGCTATGCGACGCCGACCGGCATATGCGTCGATTTCGCCGACGTCATCATGGCACTCGACATTCCCGTTCGCCTCGACAAACAGTCGCGCCGCGCAACTGGCTGGGCATTTGACGAAGCCCATACGCTGACCATCGACCGGGTGACCGATAAAGAACAAATCAAGAACTCCATTCGCAAAGTCGCGCCAGACGACATTCGCGACACGCCTGAGGGCTGGTGCGTATCGACCGTAGCACTTTCGCGCTGGCTTGGCGTCACGCTCGAACCCGATACCAGCAATGCTTTGCTCGTCATCAAATCAGATAAAAAGTTGGCCCCGCAACTTGCCGCCGAACGGCGCGCTCGCGTCGCAACGGCAGCGCCGCTGTTCGATCTGGCGACACTGCCGCATGCCAAAGCGCCGTTTCGCGGGATCAGGCCGCCAGCGATTGACGTCGTTGCCAGCTTCGGTGCTGTGCGCGATCGGCTCAGTGGCAACCGGATTGATGCGCAATATGAAATTTATGCGTCGGGCGAAGTTGGCCCGGTTGCTTATGATGCCCGGCTGTCCTCGGACCGGCGCGGTGTTCCGGCCAATCTCAGGCTGCGTGCTTATCGAACCGATCCCGATGCGGGGGTGCTCGGCCCGCTCAAAGCAACGCATGCCGCCGTCGGTGATGTTCAGGGGTTGTCGACGCCGCTTGTTGCGCAATCGAGTGTCGGGCGCGGTTTCGTCGTCACCAATCGCCCTGTCGACCGACCCCAGAATTTCGACCGCACCGAGTTTCGCGGCGAATTGCCGCGCGGTTGGGATGCCGAACTTTATCGCAATGGCCAGTTGCTTGCGTTTGCCAACGACCGCGCGGATGGTCGCTATGAATTTCTCGATGTGCCGCTGTTGTACGGCCAGAATCGGTTCGAAGTCGTGCTCTATGGGCCGCAGGGACAGATTCGCCGCGACGTGAAATCGGTGCCCGTCGGGCTCGACAGCATCCCGCCACGCAAAACCTGGTATTGGGCAGGCGTTAGCGAGGAGGGGCGTGACCTTATCAATCTTGCCAATGCGCCGGTGTTCGGTCGCCGCGGCTGGCGCGGTTCGTTCGGGCTCGAGCGGGGGTTGAATGCCAAAACGTCGCTCGCACTGACGACGCACAGTCTCATTATCGATGGCGTGGGTCGGCGCAACTTTGGCGAAGTTGCGCTGAGGCGAGCGATCGGCCCCGCGCTGTCGGAGTTTTCGGCGTCGGCGGATATGACTGGCGGGCGTGCGGTTCGCGCGCAGGCGCTGGCCGAATTCGGGACATCGCATATCGGCGTCGAAACGATCTGGGTCGGCGGCGGCTTTCGCTCGGACCGCATCTTGCGCGGCGTCACCGGCCTGCACAGCGTCACGTTCGATCATTTTTTCGGCAATGGGCGCACGAGCATCCCGGTTCACGTCGATGCGAGGCTGACAACGCGGGCGAGCGGCGACGATACGCTTGAGCTCACCACGCGCGCCTCGGCGAATCTGGGTCGGATGGCGCTGACCGGTGAGCTTGCCGTCCGTGACGAGCGGCGCAAATTCGGGCCCGATCCACCGCCCCAGATCGAGGCCGGTTTGCTTGCCAATGCCCGCATTGGCAAAATCCGCCTGCGTGGCGAGGCGCGGTTTCGCATCACACCCGAAACGCAGTTCCAATCGGCAACGATCGTCGGCGAATGGTCGGCGGGGGGAAGCTTGCTCAATCCCGCTGACTGGCGCGCCGAAATCGGTTACGACCGAGTGCTTGGCCGCGCGCGCGCCGGATTAGGCTATATCCGCCGTTTCGATCGCTTTGCGTTAAGCGTGAATGGCGAGTTGGCGAGCGACGGGGCGGTTGCGGCCGGCATGAATGTCGCATTCAGTATCGGCCCCGATCCGCGGCGCAGTGGCGGCATTCGCTTTACGTCGGACAAGCTGGCGTCGACCGGGACAGCGCTTGTCCGGGTTTACCGCGATGCCAATCTCAACGGGCGGCGCGATGTTGGCGAGCACCTCGAAAAAGGTGCGCAGATTGCAGCGGGACGGATCCCGGTCGACGTGCTGACCGATGCAAATGGCGAAGTGCTGGTCGATGGGCTCGAACCGTTTCAGCCGGTGCTGATCGGGGTTGACGGATCGTCGCTGCCCGACCCGCTCGTCCAGCCTTCGACGCCAGGCATGGTCATGCTTCCCCGGCCCGGCGTATCGGTGACGATCGAGTTGCCGCTTGTCAGTTCGGGCGACATCGACGGGACATTGGTGCGCAGCGGCGGCGGCAGTCTGGAGGGTGTCGATCTCGAGCTCGCCGATGTTGAGGGGCGCACGGTGGCGCGAACGCGATCCGATTTTGACGGATTTTTCATTTTCGAAGGCGTGCCCTATGGCCGCTATACAGTGCGCATCGCGCGGCTGGCAGCCGAGGCAACCAAGCTCGATCCTCTGCTGGCCAGAACAGCGATTGTCGGTGAAACGACGCCATCGGTCCATCTGGGCGCCGTTGCAGCGGCAGTCGTCAGTGCAAGTGCGGCAAAATGATCACGCCGGGCCCGCTTGCCTCAGCTGGACTGGTGCGGCCAAGAAGACTCGAACTTCCACGGGCTTTCGCCCACAACGACCTCAACGTTGCGCGTCTACCAGTTCCGCCATGGCCGCACAGCCATCGACTGACGCACAGGCATCAGCAGGTAGGAGCGCGCCACTAGCAAAGCCGGTGCCTGCCCGCAATGCTTGTGTTGGCGCGGCTATTTGGGCGGCACGCCGGAAAAGCTGAGGTTCAGTTTTTTCGAACCCTTGGGCACATCGATCTCGGCTGAATCAAATTCGATTTTGCCGCGGGCTTCGATCGTGCGTCGCGGCGGCGTGATCGTCCAGCCATAGACGACGCGGCCCTGCGCATCGCGCAATTCGGCGAGAATATCGGGCACGCGCTGCGCCGAATCAGTCGGATTAACGACGCGCCCGGTCAGCGCGAACAGCTCGTTTCCGCTGGGCAATTCGCGGCGTTCGGGCTTGCGCGGCACTTCGAGCAGGAGCGGGACTTCGCTTTGCCCGCCCGGCAGCCCCGCGCGCGCAAGCAAGCCGGTGACGAAAGTCGGCGTGCCAAAAAACTGCACTGCGGCAATACCGCACATAAGGAGAAGCGCGACGATCGCCGCAGCCGCTGTCCAGCGTTTTGCCGGATTGCGCCGCGGTCGGAACGGTGGCTCGGGCGCAAACGCATCGAAATTTTCGGCGATCAGCGCGGGCGCGGGCGCGGCTTCGGATCGTATCGGTGGCGGTGCGGCGGGAACGATCGGCGGCGGCGCGACCGGTGGCGGTGCGTCGACCGGCGTTGGCGGCGACGCGTCTGCCCGAAGCGCCCGGTCGACAAGATCGAGCGACGGGGGATCCTGAAACCAGCTGTGTCGGCAAGACGCGCACCGGACCTGGCGCCCATTCGGGCCGACTGCACTGTCGGGCACGACGTAACGAGTGCGGCAGGCGGGACAGGACAAGATCATTGCGACGTCGGTACTCTGGCGGGGCGGCAGCTCGACTACCTAAGCACTGTGCCGGCCGCGCTGGCAAGCGCTTCCCTTTACGCCGCGCCCATTGCCGTGCGATGGCTTTGGCATGAGCAGCATCGGGCGGCGGGACCGTGAGTAATATTGTCCAGTTCGAAAATGTCGGCCTGCGTTATGGGACGGGCGTCGAAACGCTGTCCGATCTGAGCTTCTCGTTGTCACGAGGTGCCTTTTACTTTCTGACAGGACCGTCGGGCGCCGGCAAAACCTCTTTGTTGAAATTGCTTTATCTGGCGCAACGACCGAGCCGCGGGCAAATCCGGATGTTTGGCGAAAACCTCGTTGCTGCGCCGCGCGACCGGTTGCCGGTGTTCCGACGGCGGATCGGCGTCGTGTTTCAGGATTTCCGCCTTGTCCCGCATTTGTCGGCATTTGATAATGTCGCACTCCCGCTGCGCGTTGGCGGCACCGACGAGCGCGACATTGCCGAACCGGTTCGCGAAATGCTGGCATGGGTCGGTCTTGCCGATCGTGCTGATGCCCGCCCGGCCACCTTGTCCGGCGGCGAACAGCAACGCGTTGCAATCGCACGTGCGGTGATCGGACGCCCCGATCTGCTGGTTGCCGATGAGCCGACAGGCAACGTCGACCCTGATATGGCGCAGCGCCTGCTACATCTGTTCGACGGCTTGAATCGGCTTGGCACCACCGTTGTGGTGGCGACGCATGACCTTCATCTGCTCAGTCGTGTCGGCACTGCGCAAATGATGCGCCTCGATCGCGGACGCCTGTCCGATCCGACTGGCGCGCTGCGCTATCCGCCGGTCAGTGCCGACGCATGATCCGCACGCTCAGCGCTTCCGCCGCAGATCGCCGTTTGCTGCCCGAGGGCCGCCTCGCCGGACCGATGCCGTGGGTTGTGGCGATCATGACATTTTTAACCGTCCTTGCGGCTGGCGCCGGCCTTGCGATGGGCAATGCGGCTTCCGGTCTCGGCGCGCAGCTTTCGGGCAAGCTGACAGTGCAGATCGTCGAGCCCAACCCCGATGCACGCGATCGTCAGGCGCGCACGGTGCTTGCCGAACTTGCCAGACTCGGCGCCGTTACGGGTGCCGAACGCGTCGACGAACAGCGCATGCGCGAACTTCTCCGCCCGTGGCTGGGGCGTGACGGGCTCGATGCAGATTTGCCGGTGCCGGCGCTGATCGATGTTGTTTTGCGCACGATTGAGCCGCGTGCAGTGGCCGAAGTGGCCGCGACGGTCCGTGCGGTTGCACCGTCGGCGCGCGTCGATCTGCACGCGCAATGGCTTGGCCCTCTTGAAGGCTTATTGTCGACACTGCGCTGGCTGTCGGTCGCACTTGTCGTTTTGATGGCCATCGCAATGGCGGCCGCGGTGGTGCTCTCGGCGCGCACCGCAATGGTCACCCATCGCCCGACAATCGACATCATGCACATGATGGGGGCAAGCGACGTTCAGGTGGCGCGCTTGTTTCAGCGACGCGCCGCGCTCGATGCTCTGTTCGGCAGTGTGGTCGGTTTTGCCTTTGGCGTCATCGTGATTGTTGCACTGGGCGGGCTGATGGCAAATGTCGGTGCCGCGCTGCTCGAGACTGGCGGGCTCGGCTGGACTGGCTGGGCGATCATTGCGATTCTGCCCGTTCTGGCGGTGCTGCTGTCGGTTGTTACGGCGCGCGTCACTGTCGTGCGCACATTGGCCAATATGTTATGATCCGCCGCCTCGTTGCACTTGCACTTGTCGCGTGGGTGCTTGGATTTGCGGGCTTTGTCGTGCTGCTTCCCCGTCCGGCCGACGCAATGATGACCGACGGCATTGTTGTACCCACCGGAGCGCAGGGCCGGATTGCGCGCGGGACCGATTTGCTCGCAAAACAGCGCGCGCGACGAATGCTGATCACCGGTGTCGACCGCCGTGTAAAACCGGCCGAGCTGGCCGAAGCGCAGCATGTGCCTGTTTCCGTCATGGCCTGCTGCGTCGACCTTGGCCGCGAAGCGAGCGATACCCGGTCAAACGGCGACGAGACTGCGGCCTGGGTCCGCTTTCACAAATATCAGAGCATCCGGCTTGTGACATCGGACTGGCATCTGCCGCGGGCTCGATTCGAACTGCAACGCGCGCTCGGTGACGCCGTGGTGATCGTGCCCGACGCTGTGCGCACCGATGCCAGCCTGATGGTCCTGATCCGCGAATATAATAAATATCTTTTTCGCCGCGCCGCGGTGCTGATCGGCTTATGACGTTTATCCGGTCGATACTGTTCACGATCATCTTCTATCTCGGCAGCATTCCGGTCGTGATTGCAGCTGGCCTTGGCGCGCTGTTCGGGCAGGAAGCCGTGATCGCAGGCTCGCGGCGCTGGGCGCAATATCATTATTGGTGCGTGCGCTGGATCCTTGGCATTCGTGTCGTGGTGGAGGGCCAATTTCCGACCGGTGCTTGCATCATCGCGATGAAACATGAATCAATGCTCGAGGCGATCGAGATATTGCGGCTGATCGATCGGCCCGCGACTGTATTCAAAGCGGAATTGATCCGCATACCGGTCTGGGGCTGGGTCGCGCGGCGACACGGCGTCATTCCGATTTCGCGCGAATCGGGATCGACGGCCTTGCGGATAATGCTGAAGGCAGCACGTGACGCTGCAGCCGCGAATCGACCCATCGTGATTTTCCCCGAAGGAACGCGTGTGGCCCCCGGCGAGCGGCCAGCGCTGCGCCCGGGCATTGCGGGGCTTTATAAAACGCTTGCGTTGCCGGTTTATCCCGTGGCGCTTAACCCGGGGCGCTTGTGGCCCAAGGGCAAGTTTGCGCGGCATTCGGGGATCGTGACCATGCGGATCGGTGAGCCGATCCCTCCCGGGCTTTCACGTGATGAAATCGAAGATCGCATTCACAGCGCGATCAATCTGTTCAATCAGTGATCGCTGCGACCGAAATCGGGGCGCTCGTCGTCCTGCCCCTGTTCGATGATGCTCTGCCGGATCGCGCGGGTACGCGTGAACAGGTCGAACAGCGCATCACCATCGCCCCAGCGGATCGCCCGTTGCAACGCAGTCAGATCTTCTGAAAACCTCTGAAGCACGTCGAGCACGGCATCCTTGTTGGTCAGGAACACATCGCGCCACATTGTCGGGTCCGATGCTGCGATCCGGGTAAAATCCCGGAAACCACCGGCCGAATATTTGATGACTTCACTCTGCGTCACGCTTTCGAGGTCGGACGCCGTCCCGACGATCGTATAAGCAATCAGATGCGGGACATGGCTGGTCACGGCGAGCACCAGATCGTGATGCGCGGGGTCCATTACATCGACTTGCGCGCCAAGCTGCTGCCAGAATGCCGTCACGCGCTGGACCGCGCTTTCAGAAGTTCCTTCGGGTGGCGTGATGATGCACCAGCGATTGTGGAACAGCGCGGCAAATCCGGCTTCGGGTCCGCTGCGTTCGGTTCCCGCCACGGGATGTGCCGGGACGATCGCATGGTTTGGCAACGCTGCTGCCAAGGTCGTTGTCACCGCCGCTTTGGACGATCCGACATCGCTGATGACGGCTTCTGGGGGCAGATCGGCGGCGATCATCTGCGCAACGGCAGCCATCGCACCGAGTGGCACGCAAAGGATAACCAGATCGGCATCGGTAACCGCTGCGCCCGCGGTGTCGGCAATGTCGTCGCATAGCATCAGGGCGCGCGCGGTTTCGCAAACATCGGGGTCGGCATCATGTCCGGTCAGCACGACGGTAGGCATGGCCTGGCGCACGGCACGAGCGATCGACGAGCCAATGAGGCCAAGGCCGATAATCGTGACCCGCGCAAACGGAAGCATCAGGTGACGATTTTCCGCAATGCTTCGGCAACGCCGCGTGTTTCCGCTTCGGTGCCGATCGAAATGCGCAGCGCATTGGGCAGGCCCTGTCCCGGAAGCCAGCGCGTGATGAAGCCGTGTTCCATCAGGCTTTTATACGCTGTCTCCGCACTCACGGTGCCTTCGAACAGAATCAGCAGAAAATTGGTTTTCGACGCGATCACGCGCAGCCCGGCATTACCCATTTTGGCAATTTCTTCGGACAGCCACGCGCGCCAGATTTCGTTGTGCGCGCGGCTGTGGTCGACGAATGCGACATCGTTCAGCGCAGCGATCGCCGCTTTCTGGCCCGCGGTCGTGACGTTGAACGGCGCGCGGATGCGGTGCATTGCGGCCACGGCTTCGGCCGATGCATAGCCCCAGCCAATGCGCTCGGCCGCCAATCCATAGATTTTTGAGAATGTGCGCGTCACGACGACATTTGCATGTGCCTTCGCAAGCTCGAGAGCGCGGTCGTCCTCGTGCGGGTCGAGATATTCGGCATATGCCTGGTCAATCACGAGCATGACGTCGGCGGGTAGCCCTGCGTGCAGCCGTGCGATTTCGGCGCGCGGCGTGAACGTGCTCGTCGGATTGTTGGGGTTCGCCACGAATACAATGCGAGTGCGCGGCGTTACGGCGGCAAGGATTGCGTCGACGTCGGTTGCATAATCCTTGTCGGGTGCGATCACCAGCGTTGCGCCAACACGCCGTGTTGCAATTTCGTAAACCGCAAAACCGTAACGCACCTGGATCACGTCGTCGCCCGGCCCGGCATAGGCGCCAGCGATCAGATGGAGAATTTCGTCGGATCCGGTGCCGTAAATAACGCGCGCCGGATCGAGATCGTACCGTCCGGCAATCGCTTCGCGCAACGCTGCCGCTGCGGCATCGGGATATCGTGCCAGATCGGTCGCATGCTGTGCAAATGCCGCTTTGGCATTGGCGCTTGTTCCCAGCGGATTCTCGTTCGACGACAGCTTGGCGACCATGCGTCCGTCATCGGTTGCCGACCGGCCGGGGACATAGGGCGCGATGTCCATGATCCATGATTTTGGTTGCGGTTTTGACATGGCCATCGCTTTAGCGCGCCGGCACCGATTGTCACGTGGGCAGACATCGGTTTAGAGCCTTAGGGATGTGTAATCTTCCGCTTTCGGCCCAATCGGGGCTTGTCCGCATGATCGTGCCTGCACCTGTCGGTTATGTCGGTACCGACAAATCTACCGGAGAGGACGATGCGCTTGCCGCATTGAAACCCGGCACGGTCATGATGATGGGCGACAATCCCGCGCTGCCCACGATGCCCGCGGCGCCGACATTGCTCGATTTCTTTGCACACCGGATCGGCGGCATTACTGGCCGGCACCTGATTTCGAGTGCGATGCGTGCGCTGGCCGACGATCAGCCCGAAACTGTCATCATGGCATGTTTGCTGCACGATATTTCGAACGCTTGCCTGATCCGAGCCGATCATGGCTATTGGGGCGCGCAGATGATCGCGCCTTATGTCGATCCCGAAGTTGCTTGGGCCGTCGAAAAGCATCAGGCGCTGCGTTACTTTGCCGATGAAAGCGTCGGGTATAAATATCCCGACAGCTACGATCGCTTTTTCGGGCCCGATTATGCACCGCCCGACTACATCCGCCGCGACGCCGAAGCAGCACGC
>JANLWD010000151.1:0-4803 GCA_031364345.1 Sphingomonas sp. | reverse complement strand
TTTTTTTATGTCTCGCGCGCGATCGTGCGTGCGGCATAAACGGCAAGGAGCGCGCAGGCGACCGCCGTGAGGATGTAGGGCAGCGGACGCCACACTTCGTAAAGCCCAACGCCGAGCGAAGGCCCGAGCACGAACACGACGCCATTGACTGCCGTTACCCGTCCCGCGACGGCACCCTGCAAATCGGCACCGACCGCGAGCGACGATCCCGCAGTCCAGCCCGGGCGGGCAAAGCCGAAACCCGCCGAAGCGACAGCAAACGCCATCGAAATGCTGTACAGCGATCCGGCGACACTGATCATCGCGCACCCAATCGCCGCGAGCACCAGACCCACGAGCACAAGCACGCGCGGTGTCAGGTTGAGTTGCGGGATGACGCCCCACTGGACAAGCAGCGCCGCGGCGGCACCTGCGGTCAAAACGATGCCGATGCTTTGTTGCGACAGGACCGTCGTCGGATCGAGCGCGAGCCGGTCGATGACGAGAAACGCAATTGCCTGTCCCCCCATTGCCTGAGCGTGGCCCATCACGAGGCCGACCAGCATCCACGGCCAGATGCGCGGATCGGTCAGCGCAATTCGTGCGCCAGTGCGATCCGCCGTTGCCGCCGTCACGCTTGCGCCAGTCAGATTGCCGCCGATCGACGGATAGCCTGTTGCCGCCCCACCCGCGCTGGTCACGCCCGAATCGCGCGGCAACCGCCACCATATGAATGCCAGCACGGCAAAACCGATGACAGAAAACAGATAGGCCGGCCCGGCGAGCCCGACCCCCGGCAAAACGAAATAAGATGCCAGCGCCGGACCGATAATCGTGCCCAACCCGAATGCCGACGCCAGCAGGGTGAGCGCTTTGGTCCGGTCCGCACGGCTCGTTTGTGCGGCCAGTATCGCTTGCGCAGCCGGTGGCGCTGCCGAGCCGAAAAATCCGTAAATCAGCCGCGCGACGATAAAGCCGACGATTGTCGCAAGCGGCGAAATGATGCCGATGATCCCCGCTGTCAGAAACAAAGCGCACAGCATGACCGAAATGCAAAAGCCAGCGAGCCCCATCAGCACCATTGTGCGTCGTCCCGTCCGTTCGGATCGCGCCGCCCACATTGGCGCTGCAAGAGTCCAGAGCAATGCCGAGGCCGAAAACGCGAGTGCGATCACGCTGTCCGCGATGCCGAGCGTGCGGCCGATTGCCGGCATCACCGATTGCAGCGCGGTATTCCCTGCACCGATGACCAGCATGACCGCAAATAACGGAACAAGTTCAACGGGAACCGGGGCCGCCGCCCGCGTGCTCACGTCCAATACCGTTCGCGAAACCATTTCGTGACGACGTTTTTCTGTCCTGCGACAACGGGCATGCTTTCATGCAACGCCTTTAGATTGGGTGCGCCTCGCCGATCCATGTTGTTCCACGCCAGCAGCATCGCGCGGCGCGGTGTGACTTTCAGGCCGGCGGCACTGAACCAGGTTTCGCCGCCACCGATCGGCTCGTCGAGGTAGATCATCGCCGTCCAGCTGCGTTGCCCGCCACGTTTTTTTTCGGTTTCCCAATAGGGTTCGCTGACATGAAAATAATCATGATGCGCCTTGAACTGCTGTCCGACGACATATCGCTGGCCCTGCATCGTTTCGCCCTGGCGCACTTTCATGCCCATGAGCGCACAGATGCGCTGGTCGATGCCGTCGACGAACGGGTGCCAGCGATCGAGATCGCAGCTTTCCGAGGTGCGAAAGTCGGGATCGTCGGTTGCGGCAAGCAGGCCCGACGGCTTGCGGTCGGCATCGATCATCGCGATCAGGCCGCCACATTCTTCGGGCGCAAGAAAGTCCTGATAAACATAAAGGTCGATGCCGTCGCCCGACACAGTCTGCACATGAGGGTGACGCGCGAGCCGTGCCGCGGTCATCCGGCCGATTTCTGCGATGCGGTTCAGCGCCATGACGCGTCCGCTACTCAAAAAACGGGCCGGGGCGCAAGCGCTCCGGCCCGGTGATGCCTTACCAGAAGAAATCGTGGATCACGTCGACGACATAGCCGTTGCGCGTATCGACAAGCAGGACATCGTCATAATAGCGGACCCACTGATATGGCCAGCTCGCATCGGGCAGCCGGTACCGCCACGGATCGCTGATCCGGTAACGCGACCCGAAAAATATCGATTCGAGATAGACGCCGATCCCGAACCGCTGATACCGGTAACCATAGCCGAACGGCGAGGCATAGCGCGGCTGGCGATAAAGATTGCGGTTCTGGTACCGATAGCGTTCCCAGTCGTAGCGCCGGTCGTTGCGCCAGCCCTGATTCCAGTTCTGGTTGTTGCCCCAGCGCTGGTTGTTGTTCCACCGATCGTCACGGACGCCATTGCGGTTCCAGTCATAACGGCGGTCGACAACACCATTGTTGTTGCGGTCCCAGCGCCGATCGACGCGACCATTGTTATTGCGATCCCAATCGCGGTTGTTGCGAATGCGGTCGCCATCGCGGTCACGGTCGCGCCAATTGGGCGTGCCATCTCGGTCGCGGTCGCCGCCGCGCCAATTCGGTTCACCGCTGCGTACCGGGCCTTGACCGTTACCTGGCCAATTGCGGCCGTTACCCTGCCAGTTGCCCTGATTCCCGCGCCAGTTACGATTGCCATCGCCGGTTTCCTGACGCGCGACAGGCGGCGTTGGTGTATTGATTATGTCACCACCACGGCGTTCCGCATCATCGCCACGACGCTGACGGTCGCCGCGCCAGCCACGATTTTCGTCGCCACGTGCGGGCGGCGCCGCCATGACGATGGGTGCGTCCGCGCGCTGATTTCCGCGATCGGGATTATTGTCGCTCATGCGATTATCCCCGCCGCGCCGGCTCGACCAGTCGCGCCGCGGCTCTGGCTCGGCCTGCGTCTGAGGCACGGTTTGCGACAGAATTTGCGGTGGCGCTTCGCGTCGTTCGGCGCGATCGGGCATGCCCCGCGGCCGGTCCGCACCAGCAGGCCAGCTCCGGTCGGCGCGCTCCATACGGTCCTCGCGTGCTTCCTGAACAGCGGCGCGCTCGACGACCGCGGCAACCTGGCTGTCGGCGTTCAGCGTCGCTTCGACTTCCTGCGCCAGTGCTGGCGAAAACATGGAACTGGCCAACAAAATGGCAAGCAGATGATGGTGACGCATGGTCAATGTCCCCAAAGGACCGTGCCGCACGATCGCAGCCGGTGCCCAGATATCAGTTTGTGACGACCCCCGGCTGAGCAACAGCTTAACTGCGCTGACAGCCTTCAGAAAGGTTGGCCGATCCGACCGCTTCCCTTTGGATGCGCCTTTCGCTAAGGGGCGGCAACTTTATGACGCTTCAAACTTGAAAAGGGCTGCATGGCCAAGGAAGAACTTCTCGAAATGCGCGGGCAGGTTGTCGAACTGCTGCCCAATGCGATGTTCCGCGTAAAGCTGGAAAACGATCACGAAGTGCTTGGCCACACGGCCGGGAAAATGCGCAAGAACCGCATCCGTGTTCTCGTCGGCGACGAAGTGCTTTGCGAGCTGACACCCTATGACCTGACCACGGGCCGGATCACCTACCGGTTCAAATAAGGCGCGGATGCGATGCTGCCGCTGATACTCGGGTCCGCCAGCCCGCGCCGTCTCGAATTGCTGGCACGGATCGGGGTCGTGCCCGATGCCGTCGATCCCGCCGACATCGACGAAACCGTCCTCGCCGGCGAACTGCCGCGTCTTCACGTCACGCGTCTCGCTGCTGAAAAAGCAGCCGCGGTTGCCGCGCGCCATCCGGGCGCCGTTGTTCTTGCGGCTGATACGGTCGTTGCCGTCGGACGCCGCATCCTGCCCAAGACCGAGGACGAAGCATCGGCTCGTGCCTGCCTTGGCCTGATGTCGGGGCGTCGCCACCGCGTGCTGACGGCCGTCACCGTCATTGCCAACGGCGTTGCGCGCCACCGGTTGTCGACGACAATCGTCACGTTCAAGCCGCTGACCGCAAACGAAATCGATGCTTATATCGCGGCCGGCGAATGGCGCGGCAAAGCAGGTGGCTATGCCATTCAGGGCAGCGCCGAGGCATTCGTGCGTTTCCTGTCGGGAAGCCATTCGGGCGTTGTCGGCCTGCCGCTGTTCGAAACGCGCAATCTTTTGGCGAGCGCAGGCATTGGCTGAGTGGCTTTACGAAGCCGGGATCGGTGAAAATCGCGCTATCCTTTTGACCGACAACCAGATTATCGAAGCGCGCATCGAATTGCCGGGTTTGCGCGCCGGAACTGTCGCCGATGCCCGGCTGACGAGCATCCTCAGTCCCCGCAGGCGCGGGCTCGCCACACTGGACGATGGCACTGAAATACTCGTCGAACCGCTCGATGCGACGACCGAAGGCGGCAGGATGCGCATCGAAATCGTTCGGGAAGCGATTCCCGAACCCGGCGCCGTAAAGCGCACCAAAGGCCGGATCACCGACGCGCCGCTTTGCAACGGACCCGACCTCGCCGCGCAGATCGGGCCGCACCGGACGCTCGGTTTGCACGATGCCGACCGGTTCGAAGCGGCGGGATGGTCCGAAATGCTCGAATGCGCCGAAAACGGCGTCATGTCGTTCGCCGGCGGCACGGCGCGCATTACGCTGACACCGGCAATGACATTGATCGACATCGACGGGACATTGCCGCCTCAAACACTTGCGCTCGCCGGGGCAGCCGCTGCGGCACGCGCGATCCGGCGCATGGGCATTGCCGGCAATATCGGCATCGACTTGCCGACGGTCGCTGGAAAAGCCGAACGCGCGGCGATCGCTGCAATCATCGATGCGGACCTGCCCCCG
>JANLWD010000323.1:0-4453 GCA_031364345.1 Sphingomonas sp. | reverse complement strand
GAAAGCTGGGGCGTGTCCTTGTTCGGTGAAGTCAATCCGACCGACTGGCTCACATTCCGAAGCATCACGGCGTATCGCAAAGACGACAGCGCAACGCCCATCGATTTCGATGCCCTGCCCGCTGTCGATGTCGACGTGCCTGCTTTTTACAACAACAAGCAATTGTCGCAGGAAGTGCAGTTCCTGATCAACAGCGGTGGCTTCAACGGCCTGATCGGCGCATATTATCTCAACGCCAAATCACGAACCGTGTTCGACGTGCGATTGCCAAACACAGTGACCGCGCTGACCTTCGGCAACGTGGATACCGATACCGGCGCGATATTCGGCGATTTCACTTATGATTTCTCACCGATGTTCAGCGTGTCTGCGGGCGGCCGCTACACATGGGATCGCCGCACTTCGAAGATCCAGCGCAATGTTTATCTCGGCAGCTCGCCATTCTTCGGCGGCATCACAGCACCGATCGTCCGCCAGACTGATTTTCGCGGTTCGGCCGATTTCAAACAATTCACACCGCGTGCCTCGATCAGCTTCAAGCCAGGCCGCGATCACACGCTTTATGCCAGCTGGTCAAAAGGCTTCAAAGGCGGTGGCTTCGATCCGCGCGGCGTCGGCACGGCAGCGCCTGACCTGAATGGTAACGGCATCACCGGCGCAGGCGGCGATCAGGACGATATCTATAATTTCCTGTCGTTCGACCCTGAAAAAGTCACGAGCTATGAAGTCGGCTACAAAGCATCGTTGTTTGACCGCGCGCTGACTTTTGCGCTTGCCGGGTTCCACGCCGATTACACTGATGTCCAAATTCCGGGCTCGACCGGTGCAATCGTCGGTGGTGTCCAGACCTTTATCGGCATCACGACCAATGCCGGCAAAGCGCGGATCAACGGTGTCGAATTCGAAGGCAACCTTGTCGCACGCGATGCATTACGCGATGGCGATGCGCTCGGGCTGCAATGGGCGATCGGCTATATCGATGCGAAATACACGCGCTTCATCGATGCACGCGGCATCGACGTCGCCAGCCGGCGCGCGTTCCAGAATACGCCGGAATGGACCATCAGCGAAACGCTCAGCTACAACACGCCGTTAGGCAGTGGTTCATTAAACGCATCGACGACACTGGCATTTCGCGCAAAATCGCAGCAGTTCGAAATCCGTACACCGGGTCTCGATCAGGGTGCCTATGCACTGCTCGATGCCAGCTTGGTATGGTCATCCGCGGGCGACCGCTTCACCGTAGGCGTCCATGGCCGCAATCTGACCAACCGACGCTATATCGTGTCGGGCTATAACTTCCTCAGCGCCAATGCCGACACCGGAAATTTCAACCGCACGCCCGGCGGCGCGCTCATCCCGACACTGGGTCGCGAAGGCATCTTGACCGCTTATTACGGAAACCCGCGTCAGGTGTTCGCGACGGTCGGTGTGAAGTTCTAGGGTCCGGCAAGGAGACGTCTAGCCGTCATCGCACGCCGACGGCGCCATGTGCCGCAGTCATTCCATGACCCAGCCGTGACTGACGATCAGCGACTGGCCGGTCAGTGCGTTGCTGTCGAAACCGGCGAACAACAGCGCGACTTCGGCGACGTCTGCGATCGTCGTGAACTGCTGATCGACGGTATTGCCCAACATCACTTTTTTCACGACTTCGTCTTCTGAAATGCCGAGCTCTTTTGCTTGTTCCGGGATCTGCTTGTCGACCAGCGGCGTGCGGACGAACCCGGGGCAGATCACGTTGGCGCGCACGTTATGCGCCGCACCTTCCTTCGCCAGCACGCGCGCAAGCCCAAGCAGGCCATGCTTTGCAGTGACATAGGCCGACTTGAGCGGCGAGGCTTCCTTCGAGTGGACCGATCCCATGAAGATCACCGATCCGCCACCCGCGGCATACATGTGCGGCAGGCAGGCCTTCGACGTCAGGAATGCACCATCGAGATGGATCGCAAGCATCTTCTTCCAATCGGCAAAGGCGTAATTTTCAATCGGATTGACGATCTGGATGCCCGCATTCGATACCAGCACATCGACACCGCCCCACGCGGAAACGACTGCGCCTACCCCGGCGTTCACCTGATCCTCGCTGGTGACATCCATCGCCACAGCCATCGCCTTGCCCGGATCAGCTGCGTTGATTGCGGCTGCCGTGGCTTGCGCCGCATCGAGGTTGAGATCGGCGATCGCAACCTTTGCGCCTTCGCTGACGAAGCGCAGCGCGATGCCGTGGCCGATACCGCTGGCAGCGCCCGTCACGAGGCATATTTTGTCCCGAAGTTTCATATCGCGATCCTTTTTCTTAATGGCGTCAACGTCCGGCAGTTGTGATTAGGTCGGCGACGATCGCATCAAGGACACGGATGGCATCGCCCGGCTCCAACAGCAATTGCAGCCCGCGTTGCCCCGCGTTGACATAAATATGCGAGTGGTCGAGCACTGCCGCGTCGACGATTGTCGGCACTGCGCGCAATTGACCAAAAGGGCTTATGCCGCCGACGCGATATCCGGTCATCCGCTCGGCATCTGGGGGCGGCATCATCGCACCACTTTTACCGCCGACTGCTACGGCAAGCCGCTTCATCGATATTTCGGCCGCTGATGACAACATGACGCACACGGGCTTGCCATCGACCCGTGCCATCAGTGTCTTGATCACCATGGCGGGATCGACGTCGAGCGCCTTGGCCGCCTGCAAGCCGACACGGTCGTCGCCCGGAGCATAATCATAACGGGCAAGGCGATACCGCACACCGGCATGGTCGAGCGCCTGGGTTGCGCGCGTTACATTTGCCATTGCGCACCATCAAGCTGAAAATGCGCATCCGTCACATCAGGAGCTTTTCCATGCGGATCATCGGAATGACGATGCCGTCACGCGTCATCGCGTTGACGCCCTCGACATCATGATAACCACAGGCATGGTAAAGCGGAACACCGGCAAGTGTCGCCATCATCTCGACACGCGCAAACCCTGCGTCACGCGCGGCGTTTTCACACAGCATCAAGATATGCCGTCCGATGCCGCGGCGCGCAAAATCGGGGTCGGTATACATCGCACGAATTTTGGCAGCATCGACCGCCGGATCAAGCGGGACGGGCGCGCGGGTCACAATGCTGTTGTCGCCGCCGAACAGCGTTGCACGCCAGCTCCACCCCCCGCAACCCGCAACGACACCATCGCTTTCGACCAGAAAATAAGTCTGGTCGATGACCAATTGCGTATCGAGGCCCATCACCTGATCACTCGCGCTGACTTGTTCAGGCGACAAAAAGTCGTTTTGCAGCCCCGCGATCGACCGTGCCATCAGCGCGTGAAGCGCGGGCAGATCGCCGGTCTGGGCAAGGCGGTGAGCGAGGGCCACCCCGAGACCATTGCAAACAAAAAAAGAGCGGGAAAGCCGAAACTTTCCCGCTCGTAAATTTTAGCTGTTCGTAACCTCAGTATTTCACGCGAAGCCGCGCATACCAGAAGCCGCCGTTGATCCCGAATGGCCCACCCGAACGCGGATAGATCTGACCATCGGCAAGGCTGCCCGTGACCTGATAAATCGGGTTCGTCGTCGAGGCTTTGATCTTATCGGGATAGGTGTTGAAAATATTATTCGCACCCAAGGTCAGCGTGTAATGATCCGCAATCGTGTAGCTGACATCGAGGTCGGCGGTGGTTTTTGCCCCGAACGTCTGCCCCGGATAATCAACAGGCTGCTGCCACGAGCTGTAGTAATTGGCCCGAGCATTGAGCGCAAAGCCGCCGAGTTCATACCCCGCCGACAAAATGGCGCGATGCTTCGGCGCGAAAACCGAAACGCCCGCGATCTGCTCCTGGCTGACTGCGCTGGTCGACCGTGTTACACGGCTTTTGTTATAGTTGTAAGCCAGAGACGTGTTGAACTTGCCGGCGCCAAGGTCCGTGCGATAGCTCGCGACGGCGTCGACACCTTCGGTCACTGTGTCGAAAGCGTTGGCGAAGTAGTTTATAACGCCGCCGGGCCCCACCGCCGCCAGCGCAGGTTGCGCATCAATGTCGATCTGCCTCACAGTGAAGTTTCTCGTGATGGTCAAGCGATTGGTCACCTTAATCGAGTAGGCATCCACGGTGAACGTCAGACCACTTGTCGGCTTGACGATAAAACCCAAACCAAAGTTGGTTGAGCGTTCAGGCACCAAGGGCTTGGCTTGGAAAAACTGCGCAACGGCACTGCCGACCGGATATGTGCCCGTCTGCACCTGTCCACCACTGACGAAGTTTGTGGTCAGAATCTGGACGTTGCTTTGCCCCGGTGACGGAGCGTGGAAGCCCGTTCCGACTGTGCCGCGCAGCGAGAAGGCATCGCTGACGCGGTAGAGGAAGTTGAACTTGCCAACGACAACGCCGCCAAACGTGTTGTAGTTTTCATATCGTCCGGCGACGCCCAAGCTCAAAGCTTCGGTCACGTCGGTTTCGGCACCGGCG
>JANLWD010000310.1:0-7821 GCA_031364345.1 Sphingomonas sp. | reverse complement strand
AACTGCCGCGTTCAAAGTCGCAGCATTCGGCGCAACGGCGGCTTGGGTTGCCGGCATTTTCGGGGTTCTTCCCGCGCTCGGCTTCCTCGGGCTGCTCGGGCTTTACTCATTCTACCTGATCTTCCTCGGGCTGCCGCTGCTTATGAAAAGTCCGCCGGAAAAAGCGACCGGCTACATCGTGGTCGTCGTCGTTGCGATGGTCATATTATCGGTCACTGCGGGCACGCTTGCGACGATGGCATCGGGACGCATTTTCGGCGTTGGCAGCATGCCGACCATTGCATCGGGCACGCTTTCCGGCACGATCACGACTCCTGGCGGCGGCTCGGTCGATATGGGCAAGCTCGAACAAGCCGGAAAGGCGATTGGGGACACAGCAGCAAGCGTGCAGCGCGGCGAAGCGAAAGCCGCGATCGCGCCCGACGTCCTTCAGCGATTGCTACCGGCAGCAATTGGCAACCTTGCACGTACAAGCATCCAAAGCTCGTCGATGGGCGCTGGCGGCATCAACGGCGCACAGGCCGAAGCGCGTTACGGCGAAGGGGAAAGCGAAATTACGCTGACTGTCACCGACATGGGCGCAATCGGCGGCATTGCGGCGCTGGGCAGTGCGTTCAATGTCCAGTCGTCGAAACAGGATGGCACGTCGTACGAAAAAGTCGGCACCGTCGATGGCCGCATGACGACCGAGCGCTTCGACAGCGCCAGCAAGCGCGGCGAATATTCGACAATCGTCGCCGAGCGCGTGATGGTTCAGGCCGAAGGCAACGCTGCGTCGATCGACGTGCTCAAGGGCGCCGTCGCGGCGGTTGATCTGAACAAGGTTGCATCGCTCGCCAAGTGACGAGTTGCAATCATCCGGCGTGCTTCCCACTTGTTTGTTCATGAGCAATCCGAACAACGGCATGCCCGTCTGGCATGGCACGACAATCGTAACGGTCCGAAAAAATGGCAAGGTCGTCATTGCCGGTGATGGCCAGGTTTCGATGGGCCAGACCGTCATGAAGCCGAATGCACGTAAAGTCCGGCCGCTTGGCGATGGCAGCGTGATCGCGGGTTTCGCCGGCGCGACCGCGGACGCATTCACACTTCTCGAGCGTCTCGAAAAAAAGCTCGAAGCGCATAATGGCCAGCTGATGCGCGCCGCTGTCGAACTTGCCAAGGACTGGCGAACCGACAAATATCTGCGCAATCTCGAAGCATTGATGATCGTGGCGGACAAGGACGTGACACTTGTCCTCACCGGCAATGGCGATGTGCTCGAGCCCGAGGGCGGGATTGCAGCAATCGGCTCGGGCGGCAATTTCGCGCTCGCCGCGGCACGTGCACTCAACGATTATGAACCCGATGCCGAAACGCTGGCACGCCGCGCGATGAAGATTGCCGGCGAAATCTGCGTCTACACCAACGACCGGCTGACGATCGAAACCCTCGACGCTGCGGCCTGAAGAAAGCTTTCAGATGAACGATACCCTGACTCCCAAAGCCATCGTGGCTGCGCTCGACGAACATATCGTCGGGCAAACCGATGCCAAGCGCGCCGTTGCGGTCGCACTGCGCAATCGCTGGCGGCGGCAGCAATTACCGCCCGAACTGCGCGACGAAGTCAGCCCGAAGAATATCCTGATGATCGGGCCGACGGGTTGCGGCAAGACCGAGATTTCGCGGCGGCTCGCCAAACTTGCCGATGCACCGTTCGTCAAAGTCGAAGCGACCAAATTCACCGAAGTCGGTTATGTCGGTCGCGACGTCGAGCAGATCGCGCGCGACCTCGTCGAAGAAGCAATCCGCCTTGAAAAGGAACGTCGCCGGGTCGCGGTGATCGACAAGGCCGAAGACGCGGCAATGACGCGTCTGCTCGATGCCCTCACGGGCAAAGGCGCATCGGAAGCAACGCGCGCCGCCTTTCGCCAGCGTTTCCACGATGGTCACCTTGCGGAAACCGAAATCGAGATCGAAATCGAAGCAGCGCCGCAAATGCCCTTCGAAATTCCCGGTGGCGGCAATGTCGGCATGATCAACATCGGCGAAATGATGTCAAAAGCGATGGGCGGCGCACCGCTGAAACGTCGCAAGATGACCGTGCCCGCTGCGTGGAGCAAACTGGTGGAGGAAGAAGCCGATAAGCGGCTCGACCAGGAAGAATTGAGCCGCGTCGCGCTTGCCGACGCCGAAGCCAATGGCATCGTCTTCCTCGACGAAATCGACAAGATCGCAGTCAGCGACGTGCGCGGAGGCTCTGTCAGCCGCGAAGGCGTTCAGCGCGACCTCCTCCCGCTGATCGAGGGAACGACCGTTGCGACCAAATATGGCCCGATGAAGACCGATCACATCCTGTTCATTGCATCGGGTGCATTTCATGTCGCCAAACCGAGCGACCTCCTGCCCGAACTTCAGGGCCGCCTTCCCATTCGTGTCGAGCTGAAAGCGCTGACCGAAGCCGATTTCGTCCGGATTCTCAACGACACGCGCGCCAGCCTGACGATGCAATATAGTGCGCTGCTTGGCACCGAAGGCGTGACCGTCAGCTTTACCGACGATGGCATTGCGGCCGTTGCGCGGACGGCAGCCGAAGTAAATGCAAGCCTTGAAAACATCGGCGCGCGGCGATTGTCGACCGTTATGGAAAAACTGCTCGAGGATGTCAGCTTCGACGCCGAAGATCGTCAGGGCTCGACGCTGATCGTCGACGCAGCCTATGTCGACGCTCAACTCGCCAGCGTCGCGCGGAACACCGACCTGTCGAAATACGTGCTTTAGCCCTCAAGCCCGCGCGCGATCATTTCTTTTCGGGCAGGACGACCATTGCAAAGCTTTTGTCGGGAACCAGCCAGCGTTGTGCCGTCGCTTGCAAATTGGCGGGCGTGATTCCGCCGAAATCGCTGAGCAGCGAGCGCAGCGCATTCAGGCGGCGGGCGTCGTTGGTCGCTCCGGCAAGCTGGCTCATCCAAAAGCCATTGCCGCTTGACGCGCGATTGATCTGCTGGCGCATCGGATTGATAGCGCGTGCCAGTTCATCGGCACTCACCGGCTTTGCGACGAAATCGGCCGCAACCGCGCGTGCAATGCTGAAGAATTTATCGACCGTTTCCGGGCGCAATTGCGACACCACGATCAGGCTGCCACCCGATGCCATGCCGGTAGGCCATTGGCTCGATACGTTGGGGCTGTAACTTGCGCCTTCGGCCTCGCGCAGCTGGTCGAACAGCCGGTCGGCATAGATTGCGGCCAGAATGTCGAGCCGGCGACTTTCAGCGATGTCGTCGAGCCCGCCACGTGTCGGCCAGGCAAGGACTGCCGCCGCCTGATCAGGCGAACCACGGTGCGTGCGAACGACGGGCTTGCGCGTTGGCTTGACCGTGGCACTGTCGGGGGATTTCGGCTTTTCGGCGCGACGCGGCGGCATCGCACCGAATGTCGCGGCGGCAGTAGCGATTGCTTTTTCGGGATCGATGTCGCCGAAAATCGACACTTCGATGGGGCCGGTGGCGAGCAGCGGCTCCCACAGCTGGCGGAACGATTTCGGGGTCAGCCGGTCGATGTCCTTGCGCCCCGGCGTGGCCCAGCGCGGATCGCCACCGTGCAGCAATTGCTGAAGATCGCGACCGAGCACCGATTGCGGCGACGTGCCCAGCGTCTGCACGCCGACATTCATCGCGGCGCGCGCGCGGATGACGGGTGCCGGATCCCAGCCCGGCGCGCTGAGTTTTGCCGCAAGTAATTTCATCTGGTCGACGAAATCGGCGGGCCGTGTTACTGCTTTCAGGCTGAACGCATCGTCGCCGATGTCGAAGCCCATGTTGATGCGCCGGGCACTGGTCAGCCGATCGAGCTCTTCCTGCCCGAGATCGCCGATGCCCGACGACACCAGCGCGGCTTCGCCTGCCCAGGCAACCGTCGGCTTGTTGCGCGGCAGTGCCTGTAGCCCGCGGCCGAAGCGCGCCGTGATCAGGACTTTGCCAGTCTCGGCCTGATTGGTGAAAAGGATGAGGCGGACACCGTTCGACAATTCGACGAATTCGGCACCGAGCGATGCGATCGGTGCCCGGCGCAAAACCTTCGCGGGCGCACCGAATTTCGGCAAGCGGTCGAAACTGACGGGCGCGCCGCTCACACTCGCCGGCCCGGCTTTGACGTCGGCAGTCAGTGCGGCAAGCAGCTTTTGCTCGGCCATTGGATCGCCTTTGGGTAGTGTCAGGATCGCGCGCATCGGCGTCCCCGACAACAGCTTGCGCGTCGACGCGAGGATCGCAGCAGGCGTCAGCCGATCCTTCATGTTTGAAAAAACATCGCGCGCGACTTCGGGGCTGGCAACGGTTTCGCGGATGTTGACCGCTTCAATGAGATTGTCGGCGAGCTCGGCGCCCGCCTGCGTGCCGGCACCTTCGACACCGATCTGAAGCGAGGCCGCGAATTCGGCAGCTTCGCGGTCGATGTCGTCCTGGCTCGACGGATTGGTCAGTGCGTCGGCAATCGCGGCGCGGACGTCGCGGACAGCAGCTTCCCAGTCATTGGTCAGCGGGACGATCTGGACGAACGTGCCGTCGACCGACCGCGAGACGTCTTCCTGATCGATGCTTGCTTGCAGAAAACTGCCGCCCATGCGCGCCGCCCGCTCGAGGCGGCGGTTGATGATCCGCGTCGCCAGCGTATCGATCAGCTTGCCGCGATTATATTCGATCGTATCATTTTTCTGAAACCATGGCCGAAGCACGGCAAGGCTGACGATCGTCGGCAGCCCGGTTTCGACAACGACCCGAGCGCGCGGTGCATCGTCGACCGGCTTGCCGAAATCGGCGACCGGGACAGCCGCGCCGACCGGTTTCCAGTCAGCGAAATATTTCCTGATCAGCGCTTCGAAAGTTGCCGGGTCGCCATCGCCCGAAATGATGACCAGTGTTTTGTCGGGACGATACCAGCGGTCGCGAAATGCCTTGAGCGTATCGGCAGTCGCGGCATTGAGCGTCTCGACAGTGCCGATCGGCGAGCCCGCGGCAAGCCGCTGTCCGGCGAAAAACAATTCGCGTGTCGCATCGCCCACTTTTTGCTGCGGACTGGTTCCTTCGCGCAGCTCGGCCAGCACAGTGCGCCGTTCGGTATCGACGGCGGCAGGGGTCAGGAATGCACCCGACATCATCCCCGACAGGATCTTGACACTTTCGTCGAGCCCAGCCGGCGTCGCGCTGGGCAAGTCGAGCTTATAGATTGTTTGCGTCGGCGTGGTCGAAGCATTGGTGTCGGACCCAAACGTCGCGCCCAGCCGTTGCCAGACGCGCTTGGCTTCTTCGTCGGCAACGAATTTCGACCCGCGAAAACTCAAATGCTCATTGAAATGCGCAAAGCCTTTTTCGGTCGGGCCTTCCATCAGCGATCCGGCATCGATCGCGACGCGGATCGACACCTGACGCGGCGGCACGCCGTTGCGACGCACGGCATATTTCACGCCATTGGCCAGCTCGCCGAACGTCCATTCGCGATCGACCGGAATGTCGCTGCCCCGGTAAAGCCACGGCACGGGCGCTACTGCGGGCAGAGCGGCCTTGGTCCGCACGACCGGCCGGCCGACTTTCGCCACTGCGGGCGCAGTCAGCACGAAAGTGGCAAGGAGTGGCAGAGCGAAGCGCGCACGGCGCAAGACGGCGAAAAGCATCGGTCATCCCTAAGGTGTCATGATGAACAACACCAGTATGAGCGGAATGGTGCCAATGAGCTGGTGCCAATGAAACCGTGCCATTGAAAAGATGATGGTGCCCGGGGACGGGATCGAACCGCCGACACTGCGATTTTCAGTCGCATGCTCTACCAACTGAGCTACCCGGGCATTGCCGCAATTACGCGAAGCCCGCGGTCTTATGCGGGTGGTGCCGTGCTGTCCAGCCTTCACATGCGCGTGACGCGAACGCTCTGATTGCGGAAAGTGGCAGTGCCGAACACAGTCATGAATGCGATATCGGTCGCGTCGCGGCCAACGGCGATGCGCACGATCTCTTGCGGCTGCGCCATGCCGGTCGCATCGACCAGATGCCATGCATCCTCGAGCCAGACTTCGACAACGGCGTGGAAATCGGGCGGGCTGACGTCGGGTGCATAAGCCGACACGATCCGCGCCGGAATCGCCGCAGCACGCGCGAAACTGGCGAGCAGATGGGCATAATCGCGGCACACGCCCTGACGCTGGACATAAGTGTCCGACGCGCTGGTGTTGCTGTCCGACGCACCGGGGACATAGGCCAGATTGGCCGCGATCCAGTCGCGCATCGCGACGATTTTTGCGCCGCCCGACACATGGCCGAAATCCTGCGCGACGAGCGCTTCGAATTTGTCGCTCTCGCAATATCGGCTGGGCAGGATGTAGGGCACGACAAGTGCCGGCAAGTCGCGCGGATCGGCGGCACTAAGGCCATCGATCGGGATCACGAACCGGTCGATTTCGACGATTGCGCTGTAATGCGCATGAAATTGGCCGACGCCCGCTGCCCACGTCCGCTGTCCGACGGCTTCATTGCCTTCGACCGGGCGGAGGCGCTCAGGCGACGATACCGTCAGCTTGTCGCCGACAATCCGCTGGTCGGCCATTTGCGCAACCTCGACCTGCAACAACACGTCATGCGGTTCGGGCAAGTCGTAATCGAGGACGACATCGATTTCGAAGCGCATGAGAATCGGGCCTTTTTTTGAAGCGAAACTCAGCTATGCGCGGAATTTCGGTGATGGGAAAACGATGAGCGTCGTGATTGGTCGGACCGTTCGTAACCTTGGCGTCGGGCTGTTGTTCCTGATCGTTGGGTTGTGCACCGTCCTGGTCGTCGTGCCGCCCTTCCTCGACCGGGTTTATTACGCAGGGCCAGACAGCGGCCATTATGACGGTGAGCGCTTCTTCAACCCCGATGGCGAAGATACGCTGCGACCACCAACCGGAGGCAGTCGAGGCGATTTCATCATCCGCTATCTGCTCGGCAACGATGACCGCCCGGCCTGGCCCGCCACAGTCCGCATCAAGCAAGGCTATGGTGCCACCGAAGCAATGCCGTGCCCCGTCACCCGCCCGCGCGTCGCCGAAAACTGGAAGCGCTGCGTCGATAACTCCGATCCGAACCGGATGTTCGCAACGTGGATCGGCCATGCAACGGTGCTCGTCCAGACGCAGAGCCTCAACATCCTGACCGACCCCATCTACGGCGAAACTGCGGGACCGTTCGGTGTTGGACCGCGGCGCGTGACCATGCCCGGCATCGCGTTCGACCATCTGCCCAAAATCGATGTCGTCGTCGTCAGCCATAATCATTATGACCACATGGATCTCGGCACGCTCAAAAAATTGTGGGACCGCGACCGGCCGCTGATCGTGACCAGCCTCGGCAATGATGCAGTCATGAAAAAAGCCGGAATTACGGCCATTGCGGGCGACTGGGGCGCGCTCGTTCCGGTCAGGCCCGGCATCGACGTCATTGTCACGCGCAATCATCACTGGAGCAGCCGGTGGGGCGTCGACCGCAATCGCGCATTGTGGTCGAGCTTTGTCGTCACCCTGCCCGGTGGCAACCTGATGTTTTCGGGCGATACCGGTTTTGGCAACGGCGGGTGGCCGGTCGAAGCCGCGAAATACGGTCCGATCCGCCTTGCCTTGATCCCCATCGGTGCTTTCCGTTTTCAACCCGGCCAGATGGGCGTCGGCAGCCATATCGGCCCGATCGATGCGGCGGAGGTTTTCGTCCGGTCGAAAGCACGGACCGCAATCGGCATCCACTGGGGCACGTTCCGGTTGAGTTACGAAGCCTATGACACACCGCCAAAGCTGCTCGATGCCGTCAACAAATGCCG
>JANLWD010000294.1:0-6689 GCA_031364345.1 Sphingomonas sp. | reverse complement strand
AAACCCCGGCTTTTCGATAATATCGGGCTGTAATGACGCGCCGCGGCTGGTGACGCGGTTGCTCGCATAGGTCATCAACACGGTATATTGCGACAGTTTGTCGGTATCCTCGACACCCAGTTGCAGGTTGACGAGATGATCCGACTGCCCGGTCAGGGGAGCGCCCGTGCGGAAAAAATCGGTGGCGTTGGTCGATGCCGACGCAAAAACCGCAATCTTGTCGGCTGCGGTCACTTTCAATTTCGATTTTGTGTACGTGTAATTCGCCACGATTACGGCGCGACGCGAGGCCCAGAACGGCGCATCGCTGATCCCGATCAAATCGAAATATTTCTGCGTCTCGACCTCGACCCCATAAAGGTCGGCCTCGGGCGCGTTGGCGAAACTTGTGATGACCGAGTTGTCGACAAAACTCGAAAATGTTTCGATCGGGCTTTTGATCTTTTTGTAGAATCCGGCAACCGACACGCGCTGGTCACGCGCGAAATACCATTCGTACCGCGCCTCGGCGTTATACAGCTGGCTGTCAGTCAAAAGCGGATTGCCGCGAAATTGCCGGTTCGATTCCGGATCGAAGAACAGCTGGAAAATCAGTTCGCGGAATTGCGGCCGCGCAATTGTTTTCGAAGCATTGATGCGAATCTGCATTTCGGGTGCGAGCTTGTAGGTAAGCGTCACGGCGGGCAGAATATAATCACGGTTTAGCCGCGTCCCCGCCAGCGAGGCCGTAGGCACCTTGAACACCTGCACCGGATCGACAGTCTGCTTTGCGGTTTCGTAACGAACCCCGGCGTTGAGCGACAGGCCGTCCACGATCTCTGCCTGAATTTGTGCGTAAGCGGCGTGATTGCGCAGCCGCGCGTCGAACACGGGATTGGCTTCGTTGGTGTCGATCAGGCCGATGCCGAATGCATTGACGACATTGGGGCTCAGCAACAGGTCGGGCCGCAACAACGACACGCCGATCGGCAGGGTATTGGGTGCCGTGATCAGGAAATCGCGACGTTCGGTCCGGCGACGCGTGTCGAGCATTGCGTATCCCGCTGTGGCAGTCAGCGACGGGCTGAATTTGTACGACAGGTCGACGCCGGTTGACCACAACCCTTCGTTCAAGTCGGAAAAGCTCGCGCTCGCGCTTCCCTGCTGTCCATTGTTGAGCCGGTTGACAAACAAGCCGCCGAACGGATCGCTCGACTGATTGCTGCGGAAATATTCGAAATTATACTCGTTCGGCGCTTCGCGTTGCGAATTGGCATAACCCCCGCGCACGTCGAGCCGCAGTTCGGGCGACAGTTTCAGTTCGAATACGATGTGCGAATCGATCAGTTGGCGTTCGAACCAGGCAGTATTTTGTTGCAGCAGCGTCGCACCCGGCGAACCCGTCGCACGACTGCCGACGCCAAGGCGTGCCTGTTTGAGCGTGTCGCGAATGTATAAATTGGTCCAGCGGACCTTGTTGTCATCCCAAGCCAGCCCAAATCCAAGCAGTCCGTTTACGACAATGCGATTGTCGGTGATGACACGCTGAAAATCGAGTTCTTTTTGCGACAGGTCGGCTGACGATGCTGTTTGCTGCGACGTTTCGCGCGTGCGCCATTTGTTGGTGTAACCCGCGGTCGCAATCAGACCCAGCGTATAGTCACCGATTTCTTTGTAGGTGCCCGCAGTGATGTTGAAGCCACTGTTGAACGGAATTTTCTGATTGCGCTGAACCACGGCGTTTCGCCCGGTATACAGCTGTCCGAGGATCGCCTGTGTATTGACGGTTCCCGAACTGATCCGCTCGCCACTGCGAAGATAAGCTAGAAGCGCAGGCGGTGTGTTGCGGTTGGCATTGGTAAAACCGCTCCAGTCGTAGCTGCTCCCGTAATAAGTGTAGCCGAGACGCTGCGTTGTTTCGCTGTCCCCGCTCATCGATCCACCGATGGTGAGCGACGATTCAGTCGGTATTGCCTTTGTCGTCAGGTTGATAACGCCACCACCGAATTCGCCTGGAAAATTCGCCGAATAGCTTTTCTGGACCAGCGACGACGCAATGATGTTCGTCGGAAACAGATCGAGCGGAACCACGCGCTTCAATGGTTCGGGGCTCGACAAGGGCGACCCGTTCAACAAGGCGAGCGAATATCGGTCGCCGAGCCCGCGGACGTAGACGAAACCGCTTCCCACCACGCTCAGGCCAGTGACACGACCGAGCGCACCAGCGATATTGCCTTCGCCCGTCCGCGCGATGTCAGCAGTCGACAAAACCGCAACGACTTCGGGGGCAGCGCGCGAGATGTTGGCATTGCGCCGGCCTGTGACCACTATTTCCTGGCCGAGATTGCTGCCGCCGGGAATCGACACATCGGGTGCCTGCTCGACCAGTGCGTCGGCCGGCGCATCGGCGGGCTGTGTTTCAGCGGCTGGCGTTTCCGGTGGC
Organism: Sphingomonas sp.; assembly: GCA_031364345.1. Lineage (GTDB taxonomy): Bacteria > Pseudomonadota > Alphaproteobacteria > Sphingomonadales > Sphingomonadaceae > Sphingomonas_O. The sequence goes on along the minus strand of JANLWD010000294.1, from coordinate 4,267 downwards.
ACTGCCGGTTCGGCGGGCACCGTTTGCGCGCTGACCACCGACGGTGCCACCAGCGCAGAAGAAATGAGCAGCAGGCTTATGAGCCCCAGCGGCTTCGACATTTTGCACCCCTTAATCAAATCGACATCGGGCGGGGTCTGGCAACCATGACCAAACCCCGCCCTGGCGTATGTGCAGGCCTAGGTCGTCGGCAGCGACGTGCACGCGCTATTGGTCGTGCCCAGATTTGCGGTCGCGCTGTTGCAGGTCCAGCCCGAATACCAGTTGTCGGCGGCGTTGCGCACTGCGCCGACCCACGCCGTCGTGTCGAAAAACGCGCTGATCGATTTGGGATCAATCGCCGTCACGGCAGTTTCGGCCGTGCCATTGACGAACGTGCTGGTCAGCGTCGGGACAAACGCACTGTTGTTATTGTTCGTCCCCGTCCCGAAAATCGAAGCCGTCGCGCCGGCTGTCACGCCGTTGCGGTCAGAAAACGGCGTTGCGCCGCACTGCATCACGACCGAACGGAATACCGGCGCACCGGCTTCGTCGATTGCCGCGTCGACCGTGGCGGATGCGGTCTGTGGCCGGCTGATCGCCAGACAGGTTGTGTTCGGACTGACAACGACGCCGTTCACTAGCGTGTAATCGGTGCCGCCGCGCAGCAGGACGGCTGCGAGGTTGCTGATATTATTACGCTGGATGAACGTGAAATTGGCCACGCGCGTATTCTGACGCGGGATATTTCCATCGAGTGCGTTGTCCGAATCCGCCTCGATCATCGAATCGCCTGCGTTCGGACGCTGGATCGCGAGGACATATTGAAAAAACCCCTTGAGACCCGTGTCGGTGTCGAGGTTGTCGTCGTCCGCGCCGGTCGAAACGAAATATTTCATGTTGACAGTGCCACCGAAGAATTCGGCGCCATCATCCGAACTGTTGTGCGACTGGATATGGTCGAGCACCGTGCCCGATCCGACGCCACCTGTCGTCAGCGCCTGAAGCTCGCTGTTGCCCGACAAGACAAAGCCCGAATATCGGATCTGCATATAACTGATCCGACCGCTGTTATCGGCCGAGTTGGCACCGCCATAAAGCGCGGGATCGACCGCACCTTCGACCTGACGTTCGCACGCAATCGTTCCCGGCGTTGCCGCAGGTGCGATGCAATCGGTGATCGGTGCCCGACCCGAAAGCACGATCCCGCCCCACTGACCAATCGAGTCATCGGTGTTCAGGCCAAGGACGTTGTCGCGGCTGGTCCATATGATCGGCGCGGTCGGTGTTCCGACCGCTTGGATACGATTGCCACGATTGACGTGAAGCCACGACACACCGGTGCCGCCATAAGCGATCACGCCCGGCTCGACCGTGAGCGTCACGACATTGTTCGTCGATGCCGGACCCTGATCGGTACCGACGTCGACGCGGCCGCCGAGGCGATACAACAGGCCGGCCACGCGGGGCAGCGTGCTGCTGACATTGATGCGCGCCGGCAATGTGCAGACACGATAGGTCCCCGTCGGCCCGGTAATCGTGCCCGAATCCGTCAGGCCCTGAGGATCGGAAATCGTCGGGCACCCGGTCGCGGGCGTAACGCCTGTCGACGGCGGCGGCGGCGGTGGTGGGGGTGGCGGCGTGACGTTGTTGATCGTCACATTGCCGCCCGTGCCGGGTGACGCGATGTCGGCCGCGCCGCACGCCGAAAGAGCAAGGAAACTGGCAGACAGCAACAATGTCGTCGGCAAACGTTTGATCGAGGCCATAAAATCTCCGCTCCGGATAATCCGGTTGGTTGGAATACATGAGCGGTGATGGCCCGAATCACTGGCCCCCTTTTCCTCCGCTCTCAGCAAGCCGGTAAGCGGGTTGTGTGACAGTCAGATTCGATTCGAACGTCAGTTCGGCGACTCTGATGTGACGTTTTTGTTGCGTGCCTCAGATCAGGAATATGGCCACGCCGAGCGCGAGCAGAAACGAAACAAGCGTTGATGCAATGACTGGCAATGACGACCGCCACCCTTGTTCGACCAGCAAATGCATCGGCGACCGGATGCCCGTGGCGGTGACGGCAAGCAGCAGCAGTGCCGCCGCGACCTTGGGCGACCACGTCAGCACAGGTGCCGGTAATATGATCAGCGAATGCAGCGTCGTCATTCCCAGAAACCCAAGCACGAACCACGGCACACCGACGCCGCGCGCCTTCGTCCCGTCGGCGGGATATGCAAATGCCACGACGGCAAGCGCGGGTGCCAGCATCGCCACGCGCGTCAATTTCACGATCGAGGCGGTTTGCCCGGCGCTTTCGGAATAGGAATATCCGGCGCCCAGCGCTTGCGCGACGTCGTGGATCGATGCACCCATCAAGAATCCTGCCTGCGCATCGTTCAGCGCAAGCGCGTGCGCCAATATCGGATAAAGCGACATCGCAAGTGCGCTGGCCGCCGACACTGACACCAGCACAAGCGTCAGTTGCGCCTGTGATACGCGCTTTTCGCCAAGCACGCTCGACAGAGCAAGCGCTGCCGATGCGCCGCATATCGCAACTGCGCCGCCGGCAAGCGTCCCGAATGCCGATCCCCCGGAAACCCCGCCGCGCGCGATCAGCGTACCCGCCAGCGTCACGAGTGCAATCATCGCGGCGACGGCGATGAACGCCACCCAGCCAAGGCTTGCAATCTGCGCAAATGTGACTTGCAGGCCGACAAGAACAATCCCCCAGCGCAACAGGGTTTTCGACGCAAAGCCAAGCCCGGGGTGCAGGCGCGCATCGGCATTCGCAAAATTGAACGCCAGCCCGATGAGCAAACCCATCAGCATCAGCGGTGCGCCATAATGTTCGGACAGATAAGCCGCCGCGAGCGACGCGACCCCTGTCATCAGCAAGCCCGGCACATAGCTTCGCCAACCAAGCTTGGGCGTCGGTGCGACGTCGAGCAGATCGCCGTAAAGGTCGGCAGCGGCGGGAAACTGGCGCGGAGTCATCGTCACGCCCGGCGGATAACAGGCAACATCAAATGGAGCCACAGCAACGCGATGAGGTAGGATAACGAGGCAAAGATAAACAACGGCATATATCCCACGCCTGCCACCAGCAGGATGCCGGTCAGCTTGGCAATCCCGGCGCCGCCCATATTTCCGCAAAATGCGCCGAACGCAGTGACGCGGCCGACTTTGCTGCGCGGCACGACGTCGGTGATCGTCGAAAAGATCGACAGCGAAAATCCCTGATGCCCCGCCATGACGACGCCCATCATGATCGCAACCGGCCAGAAACTGTTGAGTTGCAACACAAAAGGCAACGGAACGACAATCAGTGCAGAGGCAAGCATCATCCCCTTGCGAACGCGGTTCACTGACACGCCACGCTCCAGCAACCGGGTCGATAGCCAGCCGGCAAAAAGCGCACCTGCGCCCGATCCTGCAAAAGCAATCGCCAGCGGCACCGCAAGCTCGGTTGTCGAAAGCCCGAATTGCTTGCGATAGAAATCAGCGAGCCAGAAATTGATGAACCACCACGTCGAATCCGAAATCGCTTTGGCAATGACAATTGCCCAGGTGCGCCGTTCCGTCAGGATCGGGCCATAAGGCGCTGCATTATCGTTATAATCCTGTGTTTCGTCCTCGGCTGCATCATCGAATTTGATTCCACGCGCAATGATCAGCCACAGCGCTAGCGTCACGAACCCGCCGACCCCGCCAAAGATCATTGCTCCGCGCCAGCCATATGCTGCGGCGAGCGGCGGAATGAAAAACGGCAGCGCAATCGTGCCGAGCCCCGCGATCGCAGTGCCGATCCCGAATGCCAGGCTGCGGCGGTTCGGCTCGAACAATGTCGCGACAGTCTTGATCGTCAGCGGCGTTTGCACCGCTTCGGTTGCGCCCAGCCCGATCCGCGCGGCGATCACATGCCACATCGTCATCGCCCAGCCATGTGCCATCGCGGCAAAGCTCCACGCCGTCACACCGACGACCATCGACTTGCGCACGCCGAGCCGATCCACAAGCCAGCCGGTCAGCAGAAACGAAAATGCTGCCGCCATCTGTGTATAAAACGCCAGATCGCCAAAATCCTTGTCGGTCCAGCCGAAATCGGCCGACATGTCGGGTTTCAGGATTGCGATGATCGGCCGGTCCATCGCGTTGAAAATGCCCGCGACGCACAACAGACCGAACAACAACCAGACGCGCACCGGGGACAGGATTGTTGCCGCCCCCGGTGCCGCGCCATTGCTCATGCTCAGCGGCCGTCGCCGAATTTGACCTTTGCCGTGATCCCGAAATA
>JANLWD010000311.1:0-2067 GCA_031364345.1 Sphingomonas sp. | reverse complement strand
GAAGCGTTCAGCGATCTGGTCGACATCGAACGGATCGAAGTGTTGCGCGGGCCGCAGGGGACTTTGTTCGGCAAGAACGCAAGCGCCGGCGTCGTCAATATCGTCACGAAACAGCCGACCAAGGAATTCGAAGGTTCAGCCGAAGTCGCTTATTTCGACCGTCAGGAATATCGTGGACGTGCCGCGATCAACTTGCCGGTCGGCGATGTCGGCGGATTCCGCCTGACCGGCTTTTACAGCAAATATGACGGCAACATCCGCAATATCGGTCCGGTCGCGGACGATTACGTCAATGGCTACGAACGCTACGGCGTGCGCGGGGCGCTGGCAGTCGACTTTTCGGACGACGTCAAGCTGACGATCATCGGCGACTGGCGCAAGGCAAAGGACGATTGCTGCACCGAAATCGCAGCGACGACGCCGACCAATCCGCTGGCCGTGTTGGCGCTTTCGGGCGTGACCTTTGCGGGCGACAAGACACGGACGATCAAGACCAACCTCATCGCACAGGCTTTGCAGACAAGCTGGGGCGTGTCGGCGCAACTCGACGCAACGCTGGGCACGCAGACGATCACGTCGATCACGGCCTATCGCCGGTTTGACGAAAGCGAAATCCGCGAAGGCGATCTGCTGCCGGGGGCGTTCGTTGGCCTGCCACAGACGCATGACTTGGGGCCGCAGACCGGCAAGACGTTCAGTCAGGAAATCCGCCTGACCTCGCCGGGGAAGGAATTCGTCGATTATGTCATCGGCGCTTATTATTCGCACGCGGACACGAAACGGACGTTCACGCGCAACGTGACGCAGTGCGCGGCAGTTGCCGGGGCGACGGGCCTGATCCCGTGCGGATCGGCGAATGCGCAGCCGTCGACCTTCCAGACGGGGACGGCGAATTTCGGGTCGGTGTTCAAGAACCTTGCATTCTTTGGACAGGCGACGATCAATATCGCCGACTCTTTCCGCGTGATCGGCGGACTGCGCTACACTGTCGATCAGCTCGACGTGTTCCACAGCCGGGTATCCAGTCCGCTGGCGGGTGGCCCGGGCATTCAGCCTGCTTTCGATCAGGGCGTGTTCAATGCAAACGGCAATCCCGCGGCGGCGAACGGCATTCCATTCCGGGGCAAGGTGACAAGCACCAACTGGTCGTCAAAGACCGGCCTGCAATATGACATCACCGACAATTCGACGGCCTATGCGACATTTTCACGCGGGTATAAAGGGCCGGCGTTCAACGTCTTTTTCAACCTGAACCGCAACGGAGCGGATTCGATCGCACCCGAAACCTCGGATGCTTATGAAGTCGGCCTGAAAAACACATTGTTCGGGGGTAAACTGACGCTCAATATCGCGGGCTTCTATGCCAAATATAATAATTTCCAGGCCAACAACCCCGACGTCATCAATGTGGGCGGTGTGCCGACGATCGTCGCCCGTTTCACCAACGCAGGAACAGTGTCGACGCGCGGTGCCGAAGTTGATCTGGTCTGGCGCCCGGTGCGTGACCTGAACTTCGCGGGTGGCCTGGCCTATACCGATGCGAAGGTTGATGCGTTCCGCCAGATTCCCGGTCAGGCAAGCATTCCGAACGGCACGACGCTTGCCTATGCACCGAAGCTGAAGGCGTCGCTGGGCGGCGATTATCGCTGGCGGACCGGCGGTGGGGTCGACGTGACGCTGGGCGCGCAGGGATCGTATCAGTCGAGCCAGTTGTCGTTCTTTGATACGAATGCCGCGAACCGCGCGGCGGGGACGATCCATCCCTATGCGATCATCGATCTGTCGGCGGGCATCGTCAGCGCCGATGACCGGTTCCGGGTAACGGCGCAGGTCAAGAACCTGTTCGATCAGAGCTTTGCCTCATCGATCGGCGGCGGCGGCCCGGGCGGATCGTTCCGCTACATCATCCCGCGCGAAGCTGATCGTTATTTCGGGATCACGGCAAAGGTCAAATTCGGCGACGGCCGCTGAGCATGAGCAATGGCGCGGCACCGGGGGCGGCAACAATCCTGTCCCCGGTGCGCGTCTGGTTGTTGTTCGGTCTGTTGTGCGTCGCGGGCATTTTCA
>JANLWD010000231.1:0-2681 GCA_031364345.1 Sphingomonas sp. | reverse complement strand
CCCCAGCGTGGTGCGGTTTTCTTCGGCCCACGCCATCAGCGCGGCATTGCCCGCGGGCAATGCGAAGGCAAAGGTCACGAGCTGATCGCCGCGCACACCACTCGCTCCGGTAAAGCCCTTGCCTTTCAGCCTCAGCGTCTGTCCCGACGACGATCCGGCGGGTACATTGAGCATCACCGGTCCGTCGACCGTCGGCACGCGCACCGGGCCGCCCAGCACTGCCTCGGCAAGTGTCACCGGCAAGTCGAGCCGTACCGCATCACCGTCACGCCGGAAAAACGGATGGCTGCCGATCTGAATCGTGACGATGGCATCGCCCGGCCCCGCCGGTCCGGGTTCGCCCTTGCCCGCAAGGCGCATTTGCGTGCCATGCTCGACGCCGGCGGGAAGTTTCAGGTCGATCGTCTTGCCATCGCCAAGCGTAATCCGTTGCGGCCGTCCCGCCGCTGCATCCTCGAACGACACCGACAACCGATAAGCCGCATTGGCGCCCTTTTGCGGTGGCGCCTGCCGCCCGCCAAAACCGCCACCCGCGCGACCACCCGCGCGACCACCGGCGCGTCCGCCGAACAAGCCTTCGAAAATGTCCCCGAAATCGGCACCACCGCTTTGCCCCGGACGAAAACCGCCGCTGCCGCCGCCATAGCCAAAGGGGGCAGCAGGATTACCATCGGCATCGATTTCGCCGCGATCGAACCGCGCACGCTTGTCGGCATCGGACAGTAAATCATAGGCCGCGGTGACGCGCGAAAAACGGTCGGCGGCCGACTTGTTGTCCTTGTTGGTATCGGGGTGCAGTTCCTTTGCGAGCTTGCGATAGGCTTTTTTGATGTCGGCGGCACTGGCCCCGCGCGCCACGCCAAGCGTCGAATAGGGATCGGTTGCTGCCATGGCGTGTCAGTTATTGGCTGGAACGGACTCAAGCAAGGGCTCGACATCGACCGCGACTGTCATCGTGCGCGCGCCCGAGCCGAGGAAAACGCCGTCGATCGGCGCAATTTCGGAATAATCGCGCCCGATTGCGGTCACGATATGGTCGCCCGCCATCCAGATACCGTTGGTCGGATCGATGCCGACCCAGCCGCGATCGGGCCCGCACCACAGCAGCACCCAGGCATGTGTTGCGTCCGCACCGACCAGTCGCGCCTGACCAGGCGGCGGAATCGTGCGCAGATATCCCGATACATAAGCCGCCGGGAGCCCCGCCGAGCGCAATCCCGAAATCATGATCTGAGCAAAATCCTGACACACGCCCCCGCGCTTTGCGAAAGCTTCGGATGGCGGGGTATCGGTTTTGGTAACGTCAGTGTTGAATTCGAAATCGCGCTGAATGCGGCAAGCCAGATCGATCGCGGCGTCAAGGCAGCCGCGCGACGGATTGAGACTGCTGGCGCAATAGTCGGCAATTGCCGCATCGAGCGCGATCATCGGCGAGGGGAACAGGAAATTGGCAGGCGATGCGGCCGACACGTCGCGACTTTCGCGCGCCTGTCGCGCAATGGTGGCGAGATCGGGATCATCGGCGCGAATCACGGGGATCGCGCGATCGACATCGACCGTCGCGTGACTGACGATCCGCAAATCGGTGACGGCGTCGGGGATGACAAGCCGCGTGACATTGGCAAGCGAAGCATCGGCGCGTGCAAAACTGAATTCGCCCGACGGTATCGTCGCAAGGCTGTGATCGAGCAGCGTCTGCCCCGACCAGATGATCGGTTTCAGGCGCAGGTTGCAGCGCGCAAAGCGCACCGGCACCGCATAGGTAAAGCGGGTTTCATGGATAATGCGATATTTCACGCCAGCGTAAGGCCCGACGCGCGCAACGGCTCGCCCCCGCGCAGGAAAAAGCGGCTGGCAATGGCATCAGAAATCGCAAGCAACCGGTTTTCGAGGCTTTGTGCGGCGTGGTCGTCGAGCGTTGCCGCCGAAAGCGTGGCCAGTTGCGCGACGAGTGCACTGGCGAGTTGTTGTTGGGTTTCGGCCATCCCGTCATCGGCGAGGCGCGGCAATATCGCCAAATGCCCGGCAATCGATTCGACCTGAAACGCAAGGCTGCGCGGATTGCCGGTGTCGAGCGCGACCAGATCACGCACGGCAATGGGTGCAAGGCCAGTGGGATAACGCTGGCGATAGCTGATCGCGCTGTTCGTCAGTTCGAGGAGCGCTGCCAGATCATCCGCGCCGGCCACGTCGCTGCCCAAGGCGCGCAGCAAACGGCAGACGGTGATCGCACGTTCGATGCGCCGTCCCAGATCGAGGAACCGCCAGCCCGCCGTCCGCCCCATATTTTCCGCAGCAAGGCCCGACAGTGCCGCAAGCCGTTCGTGAAGCTGTGTCGCGCGGCCGGCAATCGCATCGCGAGTCGGGAAGGGTGCATCGAGCAACCGCCAGACATCGGCGGCGAGGCGTTCGCGCGATCCTTCGCCGATGATGCGCGCTTGTCGCAACAGGCTGCGTACGCTCGATATTTCGTTGCCGTCGTCAAGTGCGGCACGCGCAAGCGCAATGATGTCGGCATCGCGCGACCGGGCGCGCTTGGCTGCCGCACCACTCGCGGCGATCAGCGCCCCAAGCCGCGCGATCGTCTCGCCCGACAGCGCTGCACCGCCATCGACATCGATCGATCCGCCGACGGCAGCACGGACCAGCCCGAGCACGGCTTCGGCACGCTCGAGATAGCG